>JBOFGJ010000606.1:0-1093 GCA_051649065.1 Flavobacterium sp.
CTTTGGAATATATAAATAGTGGCGTTGAATGCTATAATTCTAAAAAGGAATTAGAAGAAGAACTACAACAAGCAAACAAATACAAAACATACTTACATACTTGTTTAGTTGTTTTAGGTATGGCTTTAATTTTAATAGGGATATTATTAAGCAATGGATAAACACGAACAACAACTATACGCAATTTTAAACAAAAGCGATAGACAACTAAAAAAACAGTTTAGAAAGTTCTACGATAGATTAGAGGAATTGATTGCATTAGGTTATACAGAAAGAGTGATTTTAAAGCACGTAGATAAAGAAGTAGCAATACTTGTACGAGCTTTAAATGCTACTGTATCAACTTCAATAACAACAGCTTTGACTGCTTCAATTGTTAAGAATAAAGAGTTATTCCCTAATTTTGATTTTGAACGCATTAAGGTTAAGTTAAGTGACGATATTTGGAATACTAAAGAGAATCTAAAAGATCCGATCAAAAACGCTTTAAAAGAAGGTAAACCAGCGAGAGAATTGGCAAAAGAAATAGTTGGAGATGTAAATACGTACGCAAAAGGTCAAGGGGTGTATAAAGAACCTATTAAAAACGCTATGCGTGTAGCACGTAACGAAATTACAACATCATACAGAGAACAAGACAATGTATCTTGGGGTAAGATTGATTTTGTTATTGGTAAGGAAATACGATTGAGTAATTCGCCTAAAAAACACGCGCGATGTGAGATTTGTCGTAATATGGCTGGTAAGTATCCGAAGTGGTTTGAGTTTAGGGGCTTCCACGTCCAATGCTTATGCTATCAAGTACCTATTATGTTAAGCGATGATGATTTTGAAAAGTGGGAGCTAGGAGAGTTAAAAGAATTGCCTAAGATTGAATTACCTAAACACGCAATTGACTTTGTAGAACATAATAGGTTTAGGTTTGAAAGTTGGAAAACACCGCCGTATTGGCTTAATAATTTTAATAAGAAGAAATAGACGTGTGGTATAAAGACGAAAGGTATATTAATGTGTACCATTATAAACATTTAACTTATAGAATAACCATAGAAGTTGAAACGCTAAAAAAAAGTATAAGATACTTTGTATTGTT
>JBOFGJ010000607.1:0-3684 GCA_051649065.1 Flavobacterium sp.
CTAATCGACTCTCTCTTGATTTTAACTGATCTATCGCTATCTGTACTAAAGTTTTAAAATCGTCCTCACTAATATAACTTAATGCAGAGTCAAACAGCGTACTACTCTTTATATTATTTGTCAGAAACTCCAAGCAGAAAGCATATATTTCTGCTTCGTCCTTCATTAATCCTCTTAATTGATTATAAACATCAGGAGTCTTCCATTCAGTTTGTTTATAATCAATTGCTAATTGTTTTCCTTTGCTATTCATTGCTTAGTTAAGTTATGATTCACTGCTGAATTCGTGCAGAATCGTAGAGGTATACTAGCTGAATAAAGCTTTTCTTTGAAGCAATATACTCGTATTCTGCACTTAATCATCAAGTAATCCGTTTTCACTTACTTATGTGATTATGAATTTAATAAAGCCTCAATTCTCTTCAAAGCTTCCTCTGTTGAAATTCCATCATAAAAGTCTTTTATAAATACTGAATCTCCCTTTTTATGAGGTAAAATAGTTGGAATCCCTTTGCTATTATCTACCTCAACATCAGTAGGTAAAGCAAAGGAAGTATTAGGAGGATAATTAGGTAAATTAGTCACTAACCAACCAAAGTAAGTTGTCTTGTATTCTTTATCTTCATAATGCGTATAGTAGTCTTTCATACTCTCTGGGCTAAGGCTTACCCAAACCCCGTAATCCAAGTATTGGCAAGCATCATAGACATACTGTGTTAGCACACCTCTCAAATACCATAACGTTTCACCATCTTTATCTATACTACACACTTCACTAGTCAGATCAGCGTGTTCTCTTTCTTCATCTGTTAGCCCTAGATAAGTATCAGGCGCTCTAAACACTAATGCAGGCCAATCTTCGTGTTCTTGCCCACAATCTGCACATATATATTTCATTAGAATACTCCGTTATCTATTATAAATTGCTGATGTTCTGTTATTTCTCCTTCTAAAGATTCTATCTCTCTGTAAATTAGCTCTTCTAAACAAAACGCTATGACAGTACGTTCCCAAGACTCGTTTTGCAGTTCTATAATTTGCCCATAAGTTCCACTATCACTTGGATCCGTATCTATCAATAGATAATCTCCATTCTTCCCTTCTGCAAATGGAATCCATTTAGGATTAGCATATCCTGTACACTTAAGTCGGGTATCATAATCAGCTATTGTATCTTCATCTACCTCCTCATCATCGAACAACTCATTGATACCCTCCCACTCGTCAGCTATCTTCTCAAAAGGCAATAAGTCGTAATCCCAACCATTGGCTTGTAAACTTATAGCAGAAGTCACTGCATTCCAATTCACATTACTTATTTTATAGAAATTGACTAATATAGCTGGTAATTCTACTTCGTCTAATTGTTCTACAACAGTATCTAATTGTTCTTGTGTGATACCGTGAGTAGGATTATAATACTTATTATCTGCTCCTACTCTATTTTCTATTGCTTTTTTCCACTCATACCACACTGCTTCAAGATATTCGAAGTTTTCATCAACAGGAAGTAATGCTACTTCTTCTTCTTCTACCTCTTCATAAGCTTGTAAAGAAAGAGAATACAATTCTCCTTCTCTGATATTATACCATATTGACACATCATTAAATACAAAAGCCCCTGTATCATCTGTATCCCATAGCTTAATACGATCTGGTTTATGGTTATTATAATACAACATCGCATCTGCCTCTCCATTTAGCGCTAACTGTCCCATAAATACTGATATCACAGGCGATGTATAATCTTTTACTTTATAATTTACTTCTATGTTATTAATAACAATTCTATCTTTTGAAAAAGCCCTTAATCCTAATGTATACCAAATATAAACATCGTTATATTCAGATATAAACACCTCTGGTTCACCGAATAATGTATATAAATCTTCTTTTGCTATTGGAAAGCTGTATACTTGCCCATTTATTTCAAATCCTTTTGTTGTAAATTCAAACTGTATCATCTTTACTCTTTTTGGCTAAATTACTATTAATTTCAAACAATAAATTCACTGAATACATTGAAGTATTTATTATTTTTATAGAAACCTTAAACTATGAAAACACTAGAGTTAACCACAGAACGCCTTCTTCTAAATCAACCACATACAGATGATATCCCTCGTCTTGTAGAGATAATGAAGAACCCTATTTATAATCAGAATACTACTAATATTCCCTTTCCTTATACTGAGACAAGTGGTCAGTTTTGGGTAAACTTAGCAAAGGAAGAACTTGAGGCAGGTAATGCATACATCTTTGCTATCCGCCTAAAAGGTAGTTCTACTATCATCGGAGGTATCGGATTAGGAATAGATAAAGCAAATAATAAAGCGGAGATGGGCTATTGGTTAGATAGTGAACATTGGAATAAAGGCATTGTGACAGAAGCAGGAAAAGCTATACTACAGTTTGGTTTTGATACCCTTCGTTTAAAGAAGATCTATGCTAGCTACTTTACCTTTAATGAGGCATCAGGAAAGATTATGCAGAAGATAGGAATGCAAAAAGAAGGAGTATTAAAAGCACATACGCTAAAAGATGGTGAGTATCTTGATCATGTATTTTATGCAATAATAAACAAATAAGTTATGGATAATAAAAAGAAACTATTAAAGGTTACAGCGATTGGTATTCTACTATTATGGGGATTGTCACATCTATTGTCATTATTATTTATGAATGTTTACATCTACATTCCCATTTATGCCTTAATATATAGTAGCATTGTTCTATACCTATTCAAAACCTATAAAACCTTTGGTATTAAGAATTCTTATCTGTATATCATAGCCTTTGCACTACCAATTGTTTTGTATACAGTCAATTTTTTAGGGAATCAAGTTTATTACTTATTCGACACTGAGGAGAAAGAACAGATTCTTCTTTATACAGAAAATCTGAAGTACGAGGGTTTTTATGCAAATATGGAACGTTTTTACTCTCCTTTAGAATATTCTATTACAGATGCTTTAACCAATAAAAGCACGAGAGATATATTCCAGTTTATTAAATATGATCGTTACATTTTGGCTATTATAATTTTCTGTCAATACCCCGTATTTCTATTGATGGGATATTTAAAAAGGACTTCTCTTGCCAAAAAATAAACTACCTTTACCACTATTCTCTAAGTTTTCACATACACCAACAGCTATTTGATCTTATCTCAGCTGATCTACACTTACTGAAACTGATATAAAACTGTGTAAACAATACATAGAACCTATATCTGTCCCTAAGAATACAGCCTTAGAAAAGAAAGGCACTGTACCAATGCATTTGTATTTTGTGGTATCAGGTTTTGTGAGATTGTTTAGTTTAACCAAGATTAAGCATTAGCCTATAACGAAAAACGCTCTCAAGAGTTAGCAACACTAACTGCCGAAGAGCGTTATAGAAAGTTGATTATAAAACACCCTGAAATACTCCAGAATGTCCCTATACAATATATTGCATCATTCTTAGGGATGAACTCTAAAAGTCTAAACCGTATTGGCAAACAAATTAGCAAGTAAGAAGCCTTACTCTTTAATCTTTGCTTTTACTTTTTGGGTGATATTATTTATCATATTGATAGTCAGTCCACCTTCTGTCTCTATATTTACGACGATACTCACTGTACCTGATATAGATTCGATGTACTGTTTCTCAATATTATAGACTACTTCTTTAGTTCCTTTA
>JBOFGJ010000608.1:0-2566 GCA_051649065.1 Flavobacterium sp.
CAAATATAACTATTTTTATCTGTTCTAAATTAATTAAACGAATTTTATCACAGTTTTATGAAATTAAGGTATTGGTTACTCTTGTTTATTTTTTCTATTATTGCGTTTAATATAACTACCTCTTATCCACAGTGGATAGAGGTCTACTATACAACAGGATTTTACTACTATCTCTGTAAAATATTTAATACAGTTACTTCTCTACTGCCCTTTTCTTTAGGTGATGTACTGTATCTAGTAGTCAGTATATTTCTTATCTATAAACTATATAAGGGTATTAAAGAGAATAAAGGCTGGAAGAATATAAGTAAGGCTTGTGGTACACTTGCTTTAAAGTTCATTATCGTATTTTACATTCTATTTAATTTGGGTTGGGGATTAAACAATTACCGTCCAAGCCTAGAGAGTCAATTAGAGATAGAGAGAGGATATGATGAGAATCAACTCATCACACTAACGAGTAAATTGATTAAAAAGGCTAATTTGCTCCAATTAACTATCACTAAAGATACGCTAACAGGTGTATACCTAAAACAAGATATCAAAACAATCCTAAAAGACAGTAAAAAGGGTGTAGAGCAAATAAGCTTCTTGCACAATATAGATAATACTAAAACACTGGCGATTAAGGAATCTTTATTCAGCTTGCCCCTTACGTATATGGGATTTTCAGGATATATAAATCCGTTTACACTAGAGGCTCAGGTCAATAATAAAGTCCCTACGCTTACTCTAATCGTAACGGCATCACACGAACTTTCGCATCAACTAGGCTTTGCTAAAGAGAGTGATGCTAACTTCATAGGCTTTATGGCGTCTTATAATCAAGAGGACTTAGCATATCAGTACGCTGCTATTATTTACGCACTTAGATACTGTATTTCTAATATCAACGATATAGAATCTAATGAGGTACAAGATCTATTAAAAACGATACAACCTGGTGTAAAGATGAATATAAATGAGAACATTGTCTTCTGGAGTGAGTATAAGAATTTCACTGATACTTTCTTTAAGGTGTTTTACAATAGTTTCCTAAAGCTTAACAACCAAAAAGAAGGTTTGCAATCTTATAATAAGTTCGTAGATCTTCTGATTAATTACGATTTAAAGAATCCTATTTGATAAGATCATTTATCAGTACAAAAAAGCCTACAGACTCATAACAAGTTTGTAGGCTTTTTTAATTATTACCTTAAATCTGCAGATAACGTTTAAACGAAAATGAATTGTACAAAACAGAGTAAGATTAGCGATTAAAGCACACTGTAGTGTGGTTTTAGAGCTAATTGAAACTATGTAAAGTAGAATTAATTCGCAGTAAATGGTAGTTGCAGATTTAAGGTATTATTACAGTGAAAACTATTCGCGTTTATTCTCTTTATTCTTGAATGGGCGAATGATAAGACGTGCCTGTCTATCAAACATCATATAGTTATATAACCAGTTCCAAAACACAACTAATTTATTTCTAAACCCAATTAGAGACATTAAGTGTACGAACATCCATACAAACCAAGCGAAGAACCCACTGAATTGGAACTTCGGCAAGTCTACTACTGCTTTGTTACGACCGATAGTAGCCATAGATCCTTTATCCGCATAGGTAAATGACTTTAAAGGTTGTCCATCTCTAAGTTTGATTAGATTGTTGGCTAATAGCTCTCCTTGCTGTATAGCTGGTTGAGCCATCATAGGATGTCCTATTGGTGTTTTTTCAGTCATCATAGTTGCCACGTCACCGATAGCAAATATATCTGTGAAGCCCTCTACTTGATTAAACTCATTTACTTTGATTCTATTACCTCGTTGGATAACTGTAGCGTCAAATCCATCTACAGCAGCACCCATCACCCCTGCAGTCCATATCATCGTCTCTGCAGCGAACTGTCTACCTGACTTGGTATGCACTACTTTATCTTCGTAATCTGTAACTATCTCTCCTAAATATACTTTTACACCTAGTTTCTCAAGAAATTCTTGTGCTTTTTTAGAAGACTTCTCACTCATCGCGTCCAAGACCTTATTCGCTCCTTGTACCACGTGAATCTGCATCTTATTAAAATCTAAGTCTGGATAATCTTTTGGCAATACGTGGTTCTTCATCTCTGCTAAAGCACCTGCAAGCTCTACACCTGTAGGTCCTGCACCTACGATAACGAAGTTCATTAATGCCTTTTGTTCTTGATCATCAGTAGTCAGAAGAGCTGCTTCGAAGTTCTCTAATACTAAACTACGGATATCTAAAGACTCAGGGATAGTCTTCATCGCCATACTGTTCTTCGTAATATTCTCATTACCAAAGAAGTTAGTCTTAGATCCTGTAGCAATCACCACATAGTCATAAAAAATCGTACCTATATCTGCTATAACCTTTTTATTCTCTGTATCTATACGTTGTACGTTAGCGACTCTAAAGAAGATCTGATCATAGTTTTGTACTACCTTGCGGATAGGGTAAGCAATAGATCCTGACTCTAATCCTCCTGTTGCTACTTGATATAACAATGGCTGAAAAGTATGGTAGTTATGCTTATCTAAAAGTACAACTTGAAAGTTTTTATTC
>JBOFGJ010000609.1:0-1253 GCA_051649065.1 Flavobacterium sp.
GGACCTTTAGCAATAGATATGGACCTACCTGCTTTTCCTAAAATAGCATCTGACTTACATACTGAAACCAATCTAGTACAGATATCCTTATCCACTTTCTTAGGAGGACTAGCCATTGGTCAATTATTTTGGGGACCTATATCTGATAAATATGGTAGTAAGAAACCTATTGTTATCTGTCTTACCATATTTATACTTTCTTCTTTAGCTGTTATTTTCGTTAAAGATATCAAGGTTATGTGGATGTATCGTTTTTTACAAGCCTTTGGTAGTAGCGGTGGAGTCGTTATAGGCAGAGCCATTGTTAACAAGCGTTTTGAGAAAGACCAAACCTTAAAAATATTTAGCATACTTGCCGTTATCGGTGGTATAGCACCTATCATTGCTCCTATTCTAGGTAATGTTATCCTGAAGTATTTTGATTGGAGACAAGTCTTTACTGCCATGGCATTATTTGCTACCTTGAGTATTTGCATGACCGTTTCCTTTTTAAAGGAAGATTACTCTAACAGATTGACTACACTAAATGTATCAGGTATATTGACTAACTACATTAATCTATTTAAGCATAAAGTATTTATCACCTACACCATCATTGGTAGTATTGCTTATAGTTGCTTGATGCTTTACATTTCTAACTCACCTGTATTAATAATGGAAGCAGGAGGATTATCTAGCACACACTTTAGCTTTGTCTTTATGGGTAACTCTTGTGGTCTAATGCTAGGATCTTTCTTAACGTCCTCTGTATTGAGAAAAAGATTATCACCACAAAATATAATCAAGTTAGGAACTAGTATACAAATTATAGCAGCTCTACTCCTATGGTTATTTATAGAGTTAGAGCTAAACATCTATATACAACTAATCCCTTTATTCTTTTTCGTACTACCATTAGGATTACTATTTCCTACAACTACGACATTAGCATTAGCGCCTTTTAAAGCAGAATCAGGTACAGCCTCAGCCCTTTTTGGAGCTTCACAGCTAACATTTACATTTATAACATCTATACTACTAAATAGTTTAAATGACGGCTCAATGAACATCGTAGCTATGGCATTACTGAGTTGTGCTCTAGTATCGTTCATTATTATTCTAAATACTAAAGACTAACTTATACCAACAAAAAAAGCAGACTATAGTAGTCTGCTTTTATATTTATAATTCTCAGTGATTATCCTAAGAACGCTTTAATTTCATCAGTGATAAATTTGATTTGCTCATCATCTAATTCAGTATGCATTGGCAAA
>JBOFGJ010000610.1:0-1496 GCA_051649065.1 Flavobacterium sp.
ATAAACGAAGGATATGCTCCCGCTTTTATAGTAATTTCTTTATCAAAGTAACCAATATATGATAAGCGAAGCTTTATTTCTTTTAAGTCGTTGTTTTCTAATTCGAACTTACCATCGTCTTGTGTAAGATCTACAGCATCATTAGTGATGTTTTCTATCATAACACCTGGTAGAGGAAGAAGCGTTTCGGCATCTCTCACTATGATAGGAGCTTTCTTTTCTTGTGAGTAGCTGCTTAAGGTCGTAGCCATAAATAAGGCAAGTGACAACAGCGATCTTTTAGTGATATGCATAAATAAGTTATTGTTCTATTTTAACAGTACAAACTTATTTCGAGGTAATTAGTATGGTCTTAGAGGGATATGAGTAGAAGATTAAAAGGAGATTAGAAAATTTTAATTTGGAAATAGAGGTTAACCAGTTTACCAGTTAATAGTGAACAGTTTTTATTGGTCACAGACCGTAGTCAAAACTATGCACTTTAGTGCATTTAGCTTTCAGCTTCTAAAAATGTTTACCTTTGATATATGGTATACCAACGCACAAATGGGCATAGTGTCTCACGTTTAACAGCACATTTAGTATGGGCGACAAAGTATCGATATCCAGTATTGGAAGGTGATATTCAGATACGTTGTCGTAGTCTAATAATTCAAATTTGTGAAGCAGAAGATATTCAAATTCTAAAAGGAGTTGTTTCAAAAGATCATATTCATCTCCACATAGAGTATCGTCCTTCACAAAATCTGAGTAATATAGTCAAGTTGCTAAAAGGACGTACATCAAGAAAGTTACAAATTGAATTTCCATTTTTGAAACAACGGTATTGGGGACGTCACTTTTGGGCGATAGGTTTTGGCTGTTGGAGTACGGGAAATATTACTGATGAAATGCTAAATGAATATTTAGAGCATCATCGTAAACCCAATGATAATGAGGGTAACTTTATACTTGAGTAAGTTGCTCCACCCAGGCAGACTTTAGTCTGCTTTAACAAACTATGGACTTTCAGTCCATAGTGGTTTATTTAGTACGTTGTTGCTTTGTTCTTGTAGTAATGATGATAACGGTCTTAAGGACGAGGATGAATCTATTATAGTAAATCCGGTTGGTAATTATAAGGATTGGCGTGCATTTAAAGCAAATGAACTATGGGGATATTATGATATAAATACTAATAAAGTAATTATACAGCCTCGTTTTCAATCAGCAGAGGAGTTTAATGACTTCGGTGTTGCAGAGGTTAAATCAAAAAATAAATGGGGATTAATTAATCATAAAGGACAAGTAGTTCTACAGCCTACTTATGATGGTATACATGGCTTTGATAAAGATGGGATTGCACATGTAACACTAAATAATCTAATGGGAGTAATCGATATCAAAGGAAAAGTGATAGTGAAGCCTATTTATGATGAGATAGGTTACTTTATAGATGAAGATCAGGAAGTAGCCTGGGCTATCAAAAATGGAAAATATGGTCTTCTAGATAAGAA
>JBOFGJ010000611.1:0-7833 GCA_051649065.1 Flavobacterium sp.
CATGGTTATTATGGTATTGGAATTTATAATAACGTTACTTATTACTCTGCATGGGAATTAACTTGTCCTGATCATTCATCTGCTTCCACATGTTCTAAACTAGTGCAAAAGAAGAGAAATGATATTTTCGTTTATTGTCAATGTAAAGATCAACACAACGGGCAAGAAGCACAATTTAGTCTAGTAACAGGTCGATCAATGACACCCGGTGTAAAAAATGGGCAACTAAAACCATACCCAGTCCATGAAAGTAACAATGTATTAAGTATTCGCTACTAAACCACATCCAACATAAACATTAATACTCCTTTTAAGGGGTATTTTTTTTGTCTTAATGTTAAGATATATAGCAATGATAGTATAATGATGATAGTTTGATGGCATAATGGTCGCATCAAAAAGGGGCAAAACTATGCGACCACTATGTGATCACTATGCGACCATTATGCGACCACTCGCATTTTTTTGCCAAAAAATTGCCCGATATTTTTAACCCAGATTAAGCGATAGACAGATAAACAAAGTATTTAGCTAATGCTTAATCTGGGTTTAACACAAATCCTTACTAAAGATTAATAATCAACATAAGAAAAAACAGAAGCATGATACTACAAAAGAAAATCGTTGCAAAAAAAAAGATATCATCTAATGATGATACCTTTTAACTATTTCAAAAATTAACAGGTTAAAACTTAATCGTCAATCCTGCTAATATATTAAACTCTGCTTGTGGATAATAAGCTGGTCCCCATTCAGGATCATAATATCCATTAGAGATATACTTCACATTAAATATATTGTTCGCTAGTACAGAAACTCCTACTGATCTAACCCATCCTTTTATTGGGAACTCATAAGAAGCACTCAAATCATTGATAAAATAAGAATCAAGTTTAGACTCTTTAGCATCTAAATTAGCCATATACTGCTCTCCTACAAACTTCGTAAGTAACGATACACTCATCCCTTTTAAAGGTAAGTAAGTAATAGCATTAGATGCAATAAAATCAGGTGAAAAAGCAATATTAGTAGTCCCTAGATTTGTAGGTTTATTATCTACAGTAGTCATAAAGTTCTTATTCTTATTTGCACTTATCGTTACGCTAGGAGACCAATATAGCTTCTCTAACACACGTACATTCGCGTCTATCTCTATACCTGCTCTATAACTATCTCCACTATTCGCTCTTATCATTCCTCCTACATCATTAATCTCTCCTGTCAAGATTAATTGATCCTTGTATTTCATGTAATAAGCATTCACATTAATCGTGGTTCTATCGCCTCTAAATCTCCATCCTAACTCATAATCATCCATACTCTCTGACTTAGGTTTCCCTTCCCCTTCATAGTCTTTTCGATTTGGTTCTCTGTTACCCTTAGCATAAGATAGATAGAACTGATTCTCCTCATCTAGTTGAAATGTAACTCCTCCCTTAGGATTAAAAAAGTTAAACTTATCATTTACTAACCCTGTTTCGATACCATTCGCTTCATACGTCACTCTTCTATACTGCATATCTCCATATAAGCTCCATTTATCAGCGAACTGCCAAGTAGCTTTAGCATAGAAATTAAGATCAGTCTTCACTGCATCATCTCTGTAATATTCATAGTTAGGGCTAAACTTTACAGGCTGTCTAGTCCATAATACATTTCCGAAGTGATCCCCCTCATACTTATTGGCACCTCCCCCTACGATAACATTTAACTTATCAGCAGTATAGTTGGTATTAAACACCATCCCATAGAAGTGATTAGCAAGGCTCTTCTGTCTAATAAGATCTGTTTTATCTACCTCTTTACCCTCTACGATAATAGGTTTAAATCCATAACTCTTAAACTTCTGATTTTCTTTATAATTCTCATAATATCCATCGCCTTTAGTGTAATGTAGGGATACATTAGAAGACCACGCTGATGACCATTGCTCACTCCAGTGCAATTGATAATGTGTCTGGATATAATTATCAGTCTCATTATCATAAAACTGTGTATTTCCTTGATCATCCTTATATTTCCCCGCAGGATTATAACGGCGACCATACTTATCAATATCAGATTGAGACACACCATTCCAAGCTTGATATGTTTTTTGTTTTCCACCGAATACTACTGCTTTTACTAAAGAAGTCTTCCCAACATACATCCCCTGTAAGTAATAAGACTTCATATTAGACGAAGCTCTATCAATATACCCGTCAGACTTCATATCTGACAGACGCCCAGCAATCTCAAACTTGTCATTAATTAGCCCCGTACTGAACTTCACCGTAGATTTGCGAGTATTGTAACTACCAAAAGAATTAGATACTTCGCCATTTGCCTCATGTGCATAATCATCTGTCTTTAGATTAAGACTAGCACCGAAAGCAGATGAACCATTAGTAGAGGTACCTACCCCACGCTGTAACTGTAGATTCTGTACTGATGAAGTGAAGTCAGGCATATTAACCCAAAATGAACCTTGTGACTCTCCATCGTTATAAGGAATACCATTAAGGGTAACATTCACACGTGATGCATCAGATCCGCGTACTCTAAAACTAGAATACCCTATCCCATTACCAGCATCAGTAGTAGTCACAACAGAAGTCATATAGGACATCATCGTCGGAATATCCTGACCGAGGTTACGTTGACTAAGATCCTTCTTAGACAAATTAGCATAAGCAATAGGAGTCTTCTCATCTGCACGAACAGCAGATAATACGATTTCGTTAAGTGTTGCTTGTTGAATTGAATCTTTTAGCTGTTTTTCTTGAGCATGTACTATAGTACTTATACACGCTGTCGTTAAGAACAAAGATTGAAATAAAGTTTTTTTCATTCGTAAAATATTTACAAATAAAAGGGGCAATTATTCTTATTAATTAATAATTACACTAATCCATCACAGCTCTATACAAGAACTGCACTAACTCCCTTGGCAGCATTACCCGCCCAGGTTCTATGGGTATGATCTCAGCCGTCCGGCACCCCTTTGAGATTTATGCTGCAAATATAGATTCTTTTAATTGAGTAAAACAACTATATCTACAATAAAGTATTTTAGATGCTAATTCTAAAGTACTCTTTTTCGAAGTGCTTTTTTAAGAGAGTTCTGCTGTTTATTCTCTTTTCTCTTCTGTATTACTCTACGAGGAGTCTTTGTCTCTCTGCGTTCTTTCTCTATGTGTAATCCAATAGAAAGCAACTGAAAGAAACGCTCTATTACGATTGCCTTATTCTTGTTCTGACTACGTGTGTTATCAGCATCTAATACCAATACACCCTCTTTAGTAAATCTATTCTTAAGACGTTCTAACAATAGTGTACGTTCTTCTTCTGTTATCCCTTGCGAATTCATACAATCCCAAGATAGTACTACTTTAGTAGATACTTTATTAACATTCTGTCCTCCAGCTCCGCTACTTCGCACAGCTTTAAAACTTAATTCTCTTTCTATTACTTCTCTAAGCATTTTTCTCTATTTATTGTTTTGTACCATGAGATATAAGCCATGATAGCTAATACTGTAAAGATAGCAAATTGTACTGCTAATATACCATATCCTCTATAGGCATATAACGGAACAGATACTATATCTCCTATAATCCACAGCGTCCAGTTCTCTATCTTCTTTAAGGCCATATAATACATCCCTGTAAAGAATATACCTGATGTGATGATATCAATGTAATTCTCAGGTAAGATCTCTTTACCAGAGAAGTGATATACTCCATAGATAACTACTAATGTAACTACGAAGATTATAATCCCTTTAATCTTTTCACTAGTATTGGTCCTACTAATCTTTAATACTGTATCTCCATTTTTCTGTCTTGACCAATTATACCATCCATAAACACTCATGATAGAATAATAGCCATTCAATATCATGTCTCCATAATAATCTATTATATAGAGTAGGTAAACAGTAATGATAGTTGCTATAATACCAGTCGGATATACGAGAATATTCTCCTTACCTGCATACCATACACTAAAAATACCAAAAACAAATACTATCGATTCTAACGCAATCTGAAGCATACTCGCTTCTTTATAGGCTCCAAAGAAAAAGTCAAACATAGTCAATAACTTAAAATAAAAAACCGCGTTCCTAAAAAGAACGCGGTTCAAAAGTATAATATATCTTTCTAATTAATTGTTTCTGCTCATTAATATTCTCAGGATATACCAGAATAATAACATTAAAGATGCAAATAAAGACAATGCTGCAGGTACATATTGATTAGCTGCATACTCATTTTTAATTTGCCAAGTAGAGTATAGAATAGATCCTGACGCTAATCCAACCATCGCTAATGAGAACCATAACCCTAGGTCAAATCCAAAGATCATACCTGCTATAATTACTCCTAATGCTAAGAAGAATCCGATAGTTAGGATAGATCTCATAAAAGAGAAGTTTACACTAGACCCGAACACTACTCCTGTTAATCCTCCAAATAAAGCCAAAGTTAAGATTCCTGCTTGTGCTAATAAAGCTCCATTAGGTGCCATACTTAAAGCAATGTACATAATCGGTACAAAGATTAAAGCCTCAGCAAAAGTATATAAGAAGAACCCAGCGTATTGTTGTGTTTTATTAGTTGTATTGTCAGCTAACTTCTGAGCATACCAAGTAATCCCCATAAAAGCACCAATAACGATTAACCAAGAGAATTTTCCCATTCCTATAATCTTAAACATTCCTTCTACAACGAATGGAGTGTTAAGCATAATCGTTTCCAACACTATAAATGCCAATACTCCCATTGCTAGAGTAGCATACGTCTTTTTATAAAACTGTGCTCTTACTACTTCAGACTCCTGTGCTACAGGAACCATGTACTCTATTTTGTTAAAATTGTTTTCCATATTCTTTATATTTTTTTCAAAAGTAATAATTAATATTTATAATTCACACCTCTATTTTGCTTCTACAGCATAAACCAACATAAAATTCCCTAAATCAGTTAGTTTATATTCGAATGCTTGTTTAAAAACTTCATCATTCACAATAGATTGCTTTTTTTCAACTACCACCCGCATATCATCTTTAAAACTTAAGCTACGCGACTCACACATCTTAAACATAGCTTCTTTAGTGCACCATATCTCAGTAAGAAAGTCTATCTCATCACCACTTTTTGTGGCCAATTCTAATTCGGCTGAATTACAAAACTTCTTTGCAATTCTCTTTATCTTTTCGCGCTTCATTTCAACATCTATCCCTACGTTCTCATTTCCAACAATAATAGATGCATACTCAAAAGAATGTGATATGGAGATAAATGCACCATCCACAAGTGAAGGCTTACCATTCACATCATAACACAAGTCTTGATCAGAGTATCCTGCTGATTGTAAAAGATGCCTCACTGCCATAAACCCTTTTTGATGTACCTCTGACTTCATTTTATCAAAACGTTCTTGAGTTGCATCTCGAAGAATCACCCCCTGTTTGAGTTCTTCTATACTCTCCTCTACTTTCCAGATTAACACTCTATAGTTGTCTTCTATTATCTCTTTTATTAAAGGCATTATTTATTTATTTGAAGCAAAGATATATCAAATACAGAACACTTTTATAACTCATTCACTGAAGTGTATAAATGCTTCTTTTAGGATACAAAAAAAGCCGCTCGAATGAGCAGCTTTTTAACCTTTACTAATAATCATTGTTTTATAAAACACTACTTAAATCCCAAGTTGGAACACTAATAGGTGCATTGGTTGAGATAAACGATACAACTGTGTTAGTATATTGTACTTTAGATTTTTCAACACGTACATACATGCTGTCTCCTAAAAATAATTGATCTAATTCTTTAACATCATCAGGAACAACGGTTCTACTCCATCCTACGGTAACAATTTTCACTTTATTACCTGGTTTTTCTTCCATTTGGAAATAGCGAGCATATTTCACACCTTTATAAGTATACTCTGCTATATGTCCTTCTTCAGTTTTTCCATTAATGCTGAACGTCGTGTTAAACTTCATATCTATTTGACTCAAACTATAACTAGTTCCAGTCTTACCATAAGATATAATTTTTTCCTTCAAGAAAGGTGAAACAAAACTAGAATTAAACATAGTTGTACCAACTCTAAACGAAAATGTAGATGTTTTAGGATTACTAGGAGAAACCATTAATTTCTTGTAACTAGTATCCGTCCAATTAGCAGGATCATTAGAATATTTAATACTCACTTTTAAATCTCCATTAACTCCTATAAAACTCCCTGAAGCCTTATCTAAAGTAAATTCTTTAATTTCCTTACCATCAATAACCAAACTAGGTTTTAATCCAATTCCATGAGGTACATAATACACACTAAAAAGATTAAGGTTATTAATAGGCTCTTGTAACTCCATTAATCTAACTGATGCACCAAAAGTAAAATCATAGCTTTTCTTTTGACCAACCGTCTCAATCTCCATAGTTCTAAAAGAAGTTAAATCAGTACGATTCATCCCTACTTCCATATCAAATCTTTCACTAAAAGTATCCCAGTCTTCTTTAGTTGCTTTAACGAAAGTAACTTCAGTGTCATGCTTAGGTGTTTTAAAGTAAATTTCATTTTCAGTATGTCCATAATATCCATATTGATATTCGCCATAATATCCATTACCACCACCATAAGGTGAATTAGCTGGGTCTGACAATTCATGTATCTTAGCACGAGTAGTAAAGACCAAACTTGTCGTAGCTCTCTGATGAATAGCATACTCCGTTGTTTCTTTTTTAACACCATCTCTACTAAAATCAGAAATCATTTCTACATTACGAGCATCTTTAAATCTCATTAAATATGTGAATCCTCCAAACCCTTCAGGATCTGTAACATAAACCATCTTCCAACCATACTCTGAAGAAAGCAATAAGTCTTGTAGTTTTTTTTCTTGCTCTGAAAGACGTTCAGACACCGACTTATCAAAAACTCGATCCTCTTCCTTTTGACAAGAAGCTACTCCAACAACAATCATTGTTGCTATAAAAGCCTTTGTTATATATTTTTTCATAATTCTTAATCGTTTAATAGTCTATTCTTCAACATTTCCTGCTACTACAGAAGTTGTATTTCTATCCGCTGCATCACGTAGAGCATAAAAATCCATATTAAATTGATCTTTAAAATATTTCTCTACTATCGCAATCTTTCTAGTTATTACCGACTTTCCAGGTTCTTGAAGTTTAGAAATAAAATCTTTTAACTCCTTGTCGGATCTAAGTAGGACAAATGAAGCTGTCTCAGCGAAATCCTCATCGTAATTACTACGAGCATATGGTGTTACAAATCCTAGCTTATTACTAGCTGCTTCCGTTTCATTATACCATGCTCCAGTGTATCCTCCATTTTCTACTGCTATAGAGTTCCACGCATTAAGATCATAAGGTGTAGTTTGATTTAGAATATGAATATACTCATGCTGAATCGTGTGGACAAATTCCTTCACACTTTTAAGATCTTTATAATCTACATAATCTGTATTATATAAAGTAATTCTAGCTCCACCTCCTGCATCTCCAAGTACAATAGTTCCATTATGATTTAGATTATAACTACCTACAAGGTGCAATTGTCTAGGTGCAATTTTTTTGACAAAATCAACCCCTCCAACTTCTGTGTAACTATCAATCCAAATCTTCTTGATTACTTGAAGAGCGGGTTTAACACTACTAACTTTTGGTGGAAACAACGTCTTATCAGGTTTCCCCATTGCCTCATCCCAAAGATATGTAGCTGCAATATTATATGTTTTAGTATACTTTGCATCAATCCATTTATCCAATTCTGTTTTAGGTTTCTCTGTAGTATCAAAGATAGATTCACTAC
>JBOFGJ010000612.1:0-2173 GCA_051649065.1 Flavobacterium sp.
CAAGCTTTTTAGAGTAAAAAGTATGAGTTTTTTATGTGGTTTTTTGTAAGTGTTTTATTTTGAGTAGGTAATGTCTTTGTTTTTTTGTATATTAAATGCTTGATGATTTGTTTCTTGTTACAATGTAATAAATATTGGCATTGATAAGAGGAGAGAAGCTGTATTGTTTTCTTTATAAGCGATTAGTAGATGGAGAGGGAGAAGTCAGTTAGATGTATATTATAGAGGCAAGAGATTGTTTTTTAAGTGGAAAGAGTAATAGCCCTGAAATTAAGAGCAGGTAATAGGTTGTTTATTAATAAAATATGCTTAATTATAATACAAAGTATATTGTGTTAAAAAAAATGAGTTATGGTGGTCTAAATGTTGTGATTCTGTTGTGAAACTTGTATATTTGCGTTTTATTTTTTAAAAGTATTATGATAAAAATTACATTACCAGACGGTTCAGTGAAAGAGTTCGCCTCAGGCGTGACTCCTTTTGATGTTGCAAAAAGTATAAGTGAAGGATTAGCTAGAAATATTATTTCGGCGAGCTTCAATGGTACCACCATCGAAACCATGACACCAATGACCACGGATGGTAGTTTAGTTTTATATTCTTGGAATGATGAGGAAGGTAAGAAAGCTTTTTGGCATTCAACTTCTCACGTTATGGCACAGGCGTTACAAGATTTATATCCAGGTATTAAGTTGACTATAGGGCCAGCAATAACAAATGGATTCTACTACGATGTGGATTTTATGGATCATAAAGTAACTGATGCTGATTTCAAGACTATTGAAGATAAAGTGTTAGAAATTGCACGTGGTAAACATGAATTTACAATGCGTTCAGCATCTAAAGCAGAAGCATTAGAGTTTTATAAAAAAGAAGAAAACCCTTATAAAGTTGAGTTGATTGAGAACTTAGCTGATGGGACAATTACTTTCTGTGATCACGACACATTTACAGATCTATGTCGTGGAGGTCATATTCCTAATACAGGAATTATCAAAGCGTTTAAAGTGTTGTCTATCGCAGGTGCTTACTGGAGAGGAGATGAAAAAAATAAACAATTAACACGTGTGTATGGTATTTCTTTCCCTAAACAGAAAGACTTAACAGAGTATTTAGCATTATTAGAGGAAGCGAAGAAACGCGATCACCGTAAGTTAGGTAAAGAATTAGAGTTGTTTACATTCTCTCAAAAAGTAGGACAAGGGTTGCCATTATGGTTGCCAAAAGGTGCTGCATTAAGAGATAGATTAGAGCAGTTCTTGCGTAAAGCACAGAAAAAAGCAGGATATGAGCAGGTAGTAACTCCTCATATTGGTCAAAAAGAGCTTTATGTTACTTCTGGACATTATGCAAAATATGGTGCTGATAGCTTCCAACCAATAAATACTCCAGTAGATGGAGAGGAGTTCTTATTAAAACCAATGAACTGTCCTCATCACTGTGAGATTTACAACGCAAAACCTTGGTCTTATAAAGATTTACCTAAGCGTTTTGCTGAGTTCGGAACAGTATATCGTTATGAGCAATCAGGAGAGTTACATGGGTTAACTCGTGTAAGAGGATTTACTCAAGATGATGCACATATCTTCTGTACTCCAGAACAATTAGACGAAGAGTTTAAAAAAGTAATTGACTTAGTGTTGTATGTTTTTGGTTCTTTAGGATTCGAGAACTTTACAGCTCAAGTATCAGTACGTGATTTAAGCAATCCTGATAAGTATATAGGAGATGTAGGGAATTGGGAGAAAGCTGAGAATGCAATTATCAATGCGGCTAAAGATAAGGGACTTAATTATGTGATCGAGAGTGGGGAAGCTGCTTTCTATGGTCCTAAATTAGACTTTATGGTTAAAGATGCATTAGGTAGAAGTTGGCAGTTGGGAACTATTCAGGTAGATTATAATTTACCAGAACGTTTCGAATTAACATATAAAGGATCAGATAATGAATTACACCGTCCTGTGATGATTCACAGAGCGCCATTTGGATCTATGGAGCGTTTTATCGCAATTCTTTTAGAGCATACAGGGGGTAATTTCCCATTGTGGTTGATGCCAGAGCAGGCTATAATCCTGTCTTTGAGTGAGAAGTATGAAAAATATGCTAAAAAAGTTTTAGATTTGCTAGAAAATAGCGAAATTCGCGCCGTGGTAGATAATCGTAATGAGACTAT
>JBOFGJ010000613.1:0-1053 GCA_051649065.1 Flavobacterium sp.
CACACAATCTAAATAAGGTACAGACGCAATATCTTGCGTGTCACACAAAACAAGGAAACGAGAGACAAGATTCAAGGAACGGTAACCAAGAAATAAAGAATGAGGGTCAGAAAAAAGAAAATGGAGCATATAGTGAGAATCAAGAAGTAGCAAAAGTTACCCCTATCGGGCAAGCTCGTGAAATCGCTCTACAACAGTATCTTGAAAAAGTGGATATAAGTGCAGAAGATAAGGCTACCCCTTCTTTTAAGCACACCTTCAAAGAAGGGGAAGTAGTAGAACAAGTACATACCATAGCAGAGAAGTCAATACATCCTTTAGAAGTATCTCTTGATACCCCATTATTAACCAATACTCCTGAAGTAGTGGCACCAAAACTGAAAAAATGGACTCCGCCTGGCTATATTCGCTTAGCAAATAAATCAATCATCAAAGAGTCTAAAGTAGTAGAAACTCCTCTTAAAAGTAAACAATCTGATGAGGGGGTAATCGATGGAGCAAGTTCTATCTTAGAGGTCGATAATATTACAGAGGAACAGAAGGTGTGATAAGGTAGTAGACTAAATAAATGGGATGGTTTACGGATTTCTGTATGCGGAATAGGATAGGGAGGTGTATATTAGTATTTTTAAATATGCTAAACGATGAGCTTTAAATTACTTGCTATACGACCGCTGGAGGGATGTTCAAAAGATGTTCTTAAAAACCTAAAAGTAGACGAGTTTTACTTCTTTGATAACTCTTATGAACAATATAAAAACAGTGATTATATTGTCAAAAAGAAAGATGTTACAGACTTACCCAATGATTTCTTTCTCCAACAAAATACAGAGTCTTCTCTTGAATATATTAATGTTCAGGCTATAGTAGGAATGAATGGAAGCGGGAAGAGCGCTATAGCTGAGCTGCTATTGGGTACATTGAATAACATATTTAAATATGTTTCGACTAAGATTGATAATGATATAGATTTAACCTATGTCTTTGGGTTAAGTGCGTCATTGTATTTTCAGGTTAACAACGAGGGATATGTTAGTGTAGATGTTTGTGGCG
>JBOFGJ010000614.1:0-3307 GCA_051649065.1 Flavobacterium sp.
AAAAGTAATCTATAAATTCAGTCAATATTTTATCGCTAACTAATTGATCATAGAGGGGTTTTGCTGTAAAAAAATCATCATTAATCAGTGAATTATACAATTCTAAACCTCGGGAATATATAGTAGCCTGTTCTTTTTCAGTATTATTTTGTCCAAAACAAAACACATTTACCCCTAATAGAATATATATAATTACTGTTTTTTTCATTATCTCTCTTTTAAAACAAAAACTAATATATACTAGTTCATTAATCTATTTACGATATAAAGTTTTTTATAGATTAAATCATCTGATATAGAACTAACTTTTATTGAGTATTTTCAGTTAGTTACTAGGCTTCTGAAATTTGTTAAACCTTTTAAACAAATGTATAAAACAAGAACATCCATAAAATACCGTTAAGATGGTATTTTATGGATGCTTATATTAAATTCATTACTAGAGTATACCCTATAAAAAACAAATAAGAAACTTACCTACACCTCCTGCAACTCAAACATCATCTTAATCTGCTTATCCTTTAAAAAAGAAGGTAGAAGCTTAAAAGCAGTATTGCGAGCGGTGGTGATAATAGGATTGCTCAACTGAGCGATTTGACCTAGCTTCCAACTTTCACAAACGATGCCATGTGCCTTTTTACGACGAATAGCTGTAAAACTTTGGAAAGCTTCCTCTAAAGAGACTTTTTCTAAAAGTTTACTGATAACGTACACATCCTCGATACCTTGGCAAGCTCCTTGGCCTAGATTAGGAGTTGTCGCATGAGCAGCATCACCTATTAGACAACTCTTGCCTAAAGACCACTCTTGTATCAGCGGCAAATCATATATTTTGTTTAAGAAGATCTCCTCTTCTGCTGTTTGCATTATCATGTCTTTGACTAGAGGACAACAATCTTTTATCAGCGTATTCAGGTCTTTATTTTGAAGATATTTATCTTCATTGACTAAGAAATACCAATATACTTGCTTATCTAATAGCTTCACAAAACCAAAGCGATCTCCTCTGCCCCAACCTTCTAGGGCAATATTATTATACTTATCAGATAGTTCAAAATCAAGCACACCACGCCAGCACACTTGCTTAGCATCTCGTAGCGTATATTCACCATATAGAGCCTGTCTAACCTTAGAGCGTATTCCATCAGCCCCTATTACGTATTCATGAGATGCACTAGTACCATCTGTAAACTGAAGAGTATATAAACCATCATCACCCTGATTAAGCTCCTCTAAGCGCTTATTTAGTATAATATGCTCCATACCCACCTCATCTACTAAAACTTTGTGTAATTCGCTTCTATGAATCGCTACATTAGCTAATTGATACTTCTTTTCGAATGGAGTTAAATCAGATTGTGTAAGTACTTTCAGATTCATATCTGTCAACATCACTGTAGAAATACGAGTTCCTCTTGGAGTCAATTTATCAAAAATTCCAAGATGACGGTAGACCTGCATTGCATTATTTGCGATAGCGATACCAGCACCTACTGGCTTTAATTGCGCTGTAGATTCATACACAACAAAAGAAATATTTGCTTTCTTTAAAGCTATTGCCATAGTTAACCCTGCTATACCTGCACCAATAATTGCTACTTTCATATCTCCTTGATTTACTTGATAATTACTGCTATTCTTTTAATCTTACAAAGTGTAATAACCTCATTAGGCTAAAAAACATCTCAATACAAAACTACGACTCTTATCATTCTATATTTCTCAAGTGGGAACTTATTTCCACTTTCTTCCTAAAATGTCTTAAAAGGTCCATTTTATTCCAAAAAACTCCATTTTAAAAACCACAAACAACTGAATATAAATATATAAATAAAAACTTAAGATGTTTCGCTTCGGAGGCTCTGCGGAAAAGTTCAGTACTTGTTCGGAAAGAGAGGCTATTTTCCGAAGACTTTCAAATGGCTTCCAAATGAGTTCCCGAAGAAAGTCTTCTAAACCTCTTTTAGCCTTCTTATCTAGCAATGAGATTTATGTAAATATTTTGGTTCAATTTGAGACTTGCTAATTACTATCTTATTCTCTTGTAAACTGTAGCCTTATCGTTATTAATCAACGTTAACACATCATCTTTTACAGTAAAGTTAGCCTTAAGATAAACCTCAGCGCCTTGTTTTTTATCAGATTTTAATATCAAATCTTTGTTCTCTACTTCATAAACACCTTGTTGGTAGCTGTTTTGTTCACACATCTTTACAACTTGAAAGCTTTTAGCAGCTTCAAAGTACAAACGCTCTTTATTCTCCACATTCTCCCATGTACCTGTAAACTCATCCTTCTTAAGA
Organism: Flavobacterium sp.; assembly: GCA_051649065.1. Taxonomy (GTDB): domain Bacteria; phylum Bacteroidota; class Bacteroidia; order Flavobacteriales; family Flavobacteriaceae; genus Flavobacterium. Next base: position 2,304 of record JBOFGJ010000614.1, read on the forward strand.
TATTTATTATTTAGTGTAGTCAATAGTACAAAAAACCAATGAATACCACAGGGATATAAAGATACTTCACTTTGCTAAACTTAGTAAACCAGTTTGGTCTCTCAACTGTATCAAACAAAGGTGGTTCTTGAATAAGTAACTTAAAAAACACCTTATAATCAGAAACAAATATAAAAATTCCCATAGCCAATAATAATGTAGCCATTCCCTTAGCACCTTCAATATCATAGGCAAAGTCTACCATCACAATATTAACCATATAAGTCAAGAACAAGATTACACCTATACGAGTAGTCTTTCTGAAAAATAATAACAAAGAACTCGCAATTTGCGTAACCGCTATAATAGTCCCATACCAATATGAATATCCATAGTAATACCACGTCAATTGAAATCCTGATAATGAAGAAATAGGTTTATCATACACACTAGGTTGGGTAGTGAACTGTGTTTCTAATAACTTGGCAAAGGCATAAGAGATAATAATAGTAGCAATAAAATACCTACAAAAAGTGTATAAGTATAAGTGTAATTTTTTTAGATCCATTTTTCAATCTGGGTTAGTTAGGTTAGTTGATAAAAACAAATCTAAATTAATTTCTTTAACTACAAATAAAAATATCAGAAAAGCATTTAATTCACATATCGAACTAAAAAAAGCGTTATAACTAATTGTCATAACGCTTTTCTTTATTTATCTAGATTATTTCTTTTCTGGTTGATCCTTCACATATTTTGGAGGAACTGTACTGTCATCCCCATCTACAATACGATTAAAGTGGAAATGAGGTGCTACCATTTCTATATCATTTTCTGCAAACACATCTTGTGCATGTTGACGCAAATCTGAATATACTTTAGATGACAACTTAGCATCGCGAATATAGACATTCAACTGATATTCTACATAAAAGTCCTGGAACTGATCTTGGAATATAAAAGGTTTTTGTCTCTTCATTACATGTTCTGTTCTACTAGCTACTTCATAAAGCATCTCATGTACC
>JBOFGJ010000615.1:0-1479 GCA_051649065.1 Flavobacterium sp.
GGTTTTAGCTGGAAATATACTTGCTAAGGATAAGTTATTCATTGCATTGTTTTTTGTCATAGTTCATACGTTTTATTTAACAGCTCAAAAATATTGCCATTAAGGGTATTTTGATTTATCAAATGATAAATAATGAAAGGGGAATAAAATTAGGAATGAATAATTAGGAATGAGGAATGTCTGCGATACTATATTACGTTCAGTATGTCAATGTGTGTGGCAATTACTTTACGCTTACCATCCAGTAATAATAAATCCTCTCCAACCCAAAATCACGAAACTTCATATCGCTCTTTTACAAACGCAATAGATTCCAAACACAAGGTTTCTAAAGCTTCTATATTAATATCTGATAGTTTCTTCATATAGACACAAGCTTTTCCCATTTTATAATTACCTAAACTTTCTAAAGTAGCCCTACTTTTTTCAGTATCTGAGAATACATATAAAGAGAATTTATCTTTACGGGGAGAGAACCCAAGAATAGGAGCGTCACCTTCATGCCCACTAGCGTATTTATAGTGATAGTTACCAAAACCAATAATAGTAGGTCCCCACATTTTAGGTTCAAAACCAGACCACTGTTTTAGTAAATTAATAAGCTGTAAACTGTCCATCTTCTTTTGTTCGCTGTCTACATACGAATCAATAAAAGAGATTACATCTTCTCCTGTATATGTTGTTTTTGTTTTAGCCATTAGTAGTAAGTGTTTATTAGAGAATTAAGATAGTGATTTTTTTGGTTCTATGTGTTTTCGTTGTTTTGGATATAGATTACGTCTATATAGAGGCGAATAGCAATTTGTCCGCATGATATGAAACGTGTAACATGAATTTTATTAATCATTAAATCCTTTAATCTTAATTCAGACAATAAAAGAAGAAAAAGGGAACAAGGAACGTATTATAAATCCGCTCCAACACAAAACAACAACCAATAAAACAAAAAAAAACGGACACTATTACAGTATCCGTTTTTTGCTCTAATAAGTCAGACTTATTAACGACTAAGTAGGTAAGTGGTCTACTAGGTGTTATTGTGAATGGTGTTGAGGTTATTAACCAAATACACCATTGATATAATTCTTTGTCATTTCGTGTTTAGGGTTCTCGAAGATATCCTGTGTAGGACCACTCTCTTTTACTTCTCCTAAATACATAAAGTACGTATGGTCAGCGATACGTTGTGCCTGTTGCATATTATGTGTTACAATAGCGATTGTATATTTCTCCTTTAAGTGAAGGATTAACTCCTCAATCTTAATTGTACTTACAGGGTCAAGTGCCGAACATGGCTCATCCATTAAGATAACTTCAGGACGTAGGGCTACAGCTCTCGCAATACACAGACGTTGTTGTTGTCCACCAGATAAGCGGTGAGCAGGCATCTTTAAATCGTCCTTTACTTCGTCCCATAAGAAGGCTTCTGTTAGCGCTTTCTCAATTACACTTTTATCATGTGGAAGATTATTAATCTTT
>JBOFGJ010000616.1:0-1975 GCA_051649065.1 Flavobacterium sp.
TTACATTTTTATCAAGTTAAAAAAACTATATCCTATTTTTTCTATTTTTTGTCAAAAACGCCTAAAACAAGGCATATTTTAAAAAAAAGAGATGATGAAAGGTTCTTTTTACGTTTTAAAACAGTCCAAAAAACTTAAAAATAAAAAAAGAAGTATGTATTTTTTGATAAGATGACATTTGACATATAAACATAACCTAAGTCCGAGTGAAGTTGTGATAGTGTATTTTAAGTGAACTTTTTTGTACCTTAGAGCAAGAGAGTAAATGAATAAAATTTAACCCAGATTAAGCGATAGATATATAAATGAAAAGTAATTACTCAAAATAGCTCTGAATTTATTCTAAAAGCATACTCTAGTATGGTTTTAGAATAAATGAAAGAAATATGAAGTAGAATTGCTTTGCAGTATTTGGCTAATGTTTAATCTGGGTTTAATTTCTTTAAGAGTGTTGTGTACTGATAGTAGACAGACATTTGTCCTAGACATCGTTAAAAATAATGGCTAACTTTGCCACGTAAAAAGTGATAAAAATGAAAGAACAAAATACAGCAAAGGGTGTATTCCTTGTTGCTATTGGAGCTTCAAGCTTCGGGATGTTAGCTTCGTTTGTAAAACTGGCGTATGCACAGGGATACACTACAGCAGAAGTAACTTTGTCTCAGGTATTAATAGGGCTATTATGTGTGACATTAATCAATATGTTACGCAAAAAATCTACAGATGAAGCTAAGGCTTCGTCTAAAGACATTAGACAGTTAATCTTAGCAGGTACTTCTATGGGATTCACTTCTGTATTATACTATATGGCAGTAAGCTATATTAATGCTTCTATTGCAGTAGTCTTATTAATGCAATCTGTATGGATCGGTATCGTACTAGACAGTATCGCTACAAAGACCTTTCCTAGCCTTTTAAAAATAGCATCTGTTGTATTGATTTTGTCAGGAACAGTATTAGCAACTAATATATTAGCTAGTGAAATAGAACTAGATATTAGAGGAGTTATATTTGGATTCCTAGCAGCTTGTTCTTTTGCTACTACACTATTCTCATCAGGGCGTATCGCTAATCACTTGGCTGCACCTAAGCGAAGTATGTTTATGCTATGTGGAGCAGCAACTATTGTATCTATATTTGTGATTGTTACTCAAATAGGGCCTAATAACTCAGAAGTAATGATGAGTTTCTACCAACAATTCTCTGATAACACAACAGGAATTAGAGACTTTGACTGGAGCATATTCTACGGTTGGGGGATTGTATTAGCGTTATTTGGTACAGTATTACCTCCTATCTTCCTTAATATGGGATTCCCATTGACTGGAGTAGGATTAGGAAGTATCATCTCTTCATTAGAATTACCAGCTTCTGTAACAGTGGCATTCTTTGTATTAAATGAGAAAGTAATCTTTATCCAATGGATGGGTATCTTACTTATTCTAAGCGCTATCGTACTAATGAATAGCTCATTGATCTATAAAAAGAAAAATAACGAAATAATGGAATAACCTCCTTATTCTGTTTAACTCAGATTAAGCGATAGACATATAAACGAAAAGCAATTATGCAAAATAGCTCTGAATTACTGATTAAAGCATACTCTAGTATGGTTTTAGAAGAAATGAAAGAGATATGAAGTAGAATTACTTTGCAATATTTGGTTAATGCTTAATCTGGATTTATATTATATGCAGTCCTTTCTTGTTACGAGAAAGGACTTTTTTTATTCTATGAATTATGATTGACGAAGTATTGATCTACTCCTTCCAATAATAACTATCAGGATAAATGCGCTCACCGAAGATAGCAGTACCTACTCTGATAATTGTTGCCCCCTCCTCTATCGCTATTTCGAGGTCGTGACTCATTCCCATAGATAATTCGTTCATCTCTACATTAAGAAGGCTCAATGCTATTACCTCTTGTTGAATGCATTTTAACAATTGAAAACACGGGCGTACTAAACGCTCTT
>JBOFGJ010000617.1:0-2188 GCA_051649065.1 Flavobacterium sp.
AGTACTTCCTTTTACTTCTATTAAGATATTCTCGATGTCTTCAGCGTTATCTAGAAGTCCCACACCACGTACTACATAAGCTTGATCACCTCTTTGAATAACATCACCACCTACGTTAATATTACTCTTTTCTACAGCTTCATAAACGTCAAGAGGAGATAAGTCATAGTTGATTAACTCAGTAGGGTTAATCTGTATTTCATAAATCTTTTCTTCCCCACCGAAACTCACAACATCAGCAACACCAGGTACAGACAGTAATTCTCTCTCGATTACCCAGTCTTGGATAGCAGTAACTTCTTTAATAGGAAGATCGCTCTTCACGATATATCTAAATATTTCTCCTGTAGCTCCAGAAGGTGGTTCTATTTCAAATTCAGCTCCTTCAGGTAGGTTGACATTCCCCATTCTATTAGAAGCATATTGTTGAGCGAAGAAGTCATCTACTTCATCATTAAACAATACAGTTACTACAGAAAGGCCAAATAAAGATATCGATCTTACCTCTGCTTTATTAGGAATAGTATTAACTTCTTTAGAGATAGGAAGAGTAATAAACTTTTCTACTTCTTCTGCACTACGCCCTGGCCATTGCGTGATAATACGAGCTCTCGTATTCGTCACATCAGGAAAGGCTTCGATAGGCGTGTGTATATAACTATAGATTCCTCCAAATAACAATAACAAGACACCGAAAATAACGATGAAGGTATTCTTAAGTGAGAAAGAAACTATATTTTTTACGAACTTTTGCATAAATAAAGGCTTTTACTAATTACAATTTATTGTTTAATTGCTCATAGATTAGTAATTCATTTGTTGTAACAACCATTTCATTTTCCTTTACACCATCGGTTACATACGTATAGATACTGTTTTTAGATACAGGTGTTATCTTTCTGATCTCTTGTTCACAGTCATTTTTATAGACGACTACATAATTTTGATTATTGTCAAATATGATCGCTGTATTAGGAATAGCAAGGGATTTGCCGTCATTCGTTTCTAACTGAATGCTAATATCCGCAGACATACCTGGCTTTAATTTCATCTCTTTATTAGTCATTGAGATTTGTGCTTTAAGCACGCGTTCTTCTGCATCAAATACTTGTGATACTTTAGTCACCTTTCCAGTGAAGTATTCATCAGGATAGGCTAGGGTAGAGACCTGTACCTCTTGATTAGGTTGTATATGGCGCATATTAGCAGCATATACATTAGCCATAATCCATACGTCAGATAAATCTGCTATTGTGAATAAGGGTTCATCACCTGCATTCACTGTCATACCAGGACTAATACTTTTAGTGACAATATATCCAGACTGTGGAGCGATTACTTTAACTACACCAGATTCACCACGACTATTAAATATAGCTAAGCTACTTTTAGAAGCAGCTACTTTGCTTTTTAAGGTTTTTACATCTTCCTGAGCTTCTATTAACTCTTTTTGAGAAGAGATACCATCTTTATGCATAGACTCTACAGATTCTAACTCTCTAAGCGCTACTTTTAATTCCGCTTCATTAGATTTTAATTCACTGTAAATCTCATTGGTATCTGTACTCTTTATTTCAGCTAATAACTGACCTTTCGTAACATAATCTCCTAGTGAGAAGTATGTATTAGATACTAATCCATCTACTAAACTGTTATAGGGAACCGTCTTATCTTGATTATAATCGATATATCCATTTAAGGTTAAGCTACGCTCTACAGATCTAAGTGTTACTTTTTCCATCTTTAGGGTGTTCTTCATTGCTTCAGATAGACACTCTTGAGTAGAAACTACCTCTTCGGTATTTTGATTTCCTTTATTACAGCTAACTAAGGCTATATTTAATAAGGCTAATGTAAGTATAGAATATTTTGTCATTGTCATTTAGTTTAATTCTTATAAATCTTTCCCCACAGCATACTGTAGTTTCTCGAAGTGATCATTTAGATCTTTTTTAGTTTCTAATAGAATAGTCTTATTCTCTATATAAGCCTCTACAAAGTCTAAATACTCGATTAAGCTCACATTCCTCTTTTGGAAGTTCTTATGATAAGCATCTAGAAGCTGATCTAATTGCCCTTCATAATCACTTTCAATGTCTTTATATAGAGTCTCTGCGTGGTGATAGTTTCTAAAAGCCTCTATGATATCATTAGCTATCTCGTTTAGTTTAGTTTGCGTATCTAGTTT
>JBOFGJ010000618.1:0-14260 GCA_051649065.1 Flavobacterium sp.
GATCCTGCACTTGTTAACTATAATTATAAACGCAGTGAAAGTGATTTGAATTTGGATTATATAGATATTAACGTCATTAATAAATTTCACTTAGGTAAAGTTAATTTGCAAGTTGGTCCTGGATTGGCAATAGCAACTAACAGCAGTAATAAGAATATCACTCCTATAGATTTGACATTTAATTTCGGTGTTGGTATAGATATTACTAGACGTCTAGGTGTAGAGGCTCGCTGGATGCCTGGAGTTGTTAGTATTAACAATGGAGCTGACACATATCATAATGGAGTACAATATATCTATGACGATTACATGCGTAACAATACATTCCAAATAGGAGCTTACTTAAAGTTTTAATTTTTAGAATATTGATAAGTGTCCTGAGGAGAATGTAGAATTCTTTGGAGTAATTAAACGGAAAAAGAAAAGTATATAGACAGTTAAACAATAAACAGTAGTAGATTTAGTTTATTACTGTTTTTTGCTTTTTTGTTCTTTATCAAGGGCAGACATTAGACAGAGAAATGTTTTAGCATTCAATGACTCCTTAATTTAAAATATTAATGAGGAATTAAACTGGCTTAACCTATAACCGCTTTCGCTACTACGACCCCGAAAAGGGGAACTACATTAGTCAAAACCCAATCGGTCTAGCTGGTGGTAACCCTACACTGTATGGGTATGTAGGTGACTAGAGTGGATGTCATCCTATGATAAAAAGTAATAAATATAAGCCCAGCGTAAGTTGGGCTTTGTTATTAAACCTTACACATCTGTTCAGTAGCTGAACAGTTAGTTGTTTGCTTAATGGGATAGTTGTTGTTGTGTTAAATAATTAGACTGTTGTAATGGATAGAAAAGAGGATGATTAGATTGAGTGTAAAAGTGATGAGTAAAGTTTAATTTTTAGGATATATTAAAAATTAACCTAACAGTTTAGAGGTAAGTGTTAGGAATTAGAGATAATTATCAGATAAATAAGAAAATAGCCAAGTGAAATAGTGTATATTTTATAAATAAGTTAAACGGCGTTTAAATAAGAATATGTTTTTTTTAATTAGTTTTGCAAGACTATTATAATATATAACATTGTTTTTATGCTTATAGACAATTTTTATGAGGTAGTTAGTATTAATAATGCTGACACTAATTTATATACTGCATTAGTTCGTTTAAATACGTCGCATGATGTATTTAAAGGTCATTTCCCGAATAATCCTGTGATGCCGGGTATATGTATGATGCAGATCATTAAAGAATTGTCTGAAGGGATAGTGAAGCGCGAGTTGTTTATGGGGCAAGTGCTTAATGTGAAGTTTATGACATTGATCAATCCTGAAAGGTGTAATGAATTGACTTTCTCTCTACAGATAGATGAGCAGGAAGAGATATTAAAGGTAAAAAGCTCTATTGACTTCATGGGGGAAATAGCACTAAAAATGAGTAGTACTTATAATAACTAGTAGTGATGAGAGTATTAATCGTGTTCTTTATGAGTATGCTGTGCTGGATTCAGTCTGCAAATGGACAGATTAGAGAGAGCTTTGAGCATGCAGATGAGTCTGCCGAACTCGCGGAGGTATTCTTTAAACAAGCAAGTGCACTTAGTAATTCTGATTTGTCTAGCGCGTACTTAGGTGGTGCTTATATCACTAAGGCTAAGTATGAGAAGGGAATCAAGAATAAGAAAGCGCTAATCGTGAAGGGTGCTGACCTATTAGACAATGCTGTTAAGAATAAACCGAAGGACTTAGAAATAAGATTAATTAGGTTAATTATACAGGAGAACGTACCGAATATCGTGAAGTATAAGATGTTTATACAAGAGGATAAAAAGGTAATATTAGAGCACTACAGTAGTCAATCTACTGATATTAAGAAATGGATAAGTGGCTATGCTAAAAAATCAAAGGCATTTACTACTGAAGAGAGAAAAAAACTTCTGTAATGGAAGATAAATAAATGAAAGATAACCTTACTTCCCCTAACATCAAGAATACGATTACTGAATTAGGCATCTGTGTCTTAATTCCCACTTATAATAACCATAGAACTTTACGGCGGGTTATAGACGGAGTCTTGTCTTATACGGATAAGATAATCGTCGTTAACGATGGCTCGACGGATGATACTTCAGCTATACTTTCTGAATATACTACCCAGATACATATCATCACTTTGTCCAATAATAAAGGTAAGGGAAACGCACTGACAGTTGGTTTTAGAGAAGCTATCCGCCAGGGGTACCATTATGCGATAACGATAGATAGCGATGGACAGCACTACCCTAGTGATATACCTGTGTTCGTACAGGCGTTAGAGAATAGTGAAGATAAAAATTTGCTGTTAATCGGGAGTCGTAATATGGCACACGATAGTGTGCCGAAGAAGAGTAGCTTTGGCAATAAGTTTTCTAACTTCTGGTTTTGGTTTGAGACAGGAGTTAAGTTGACTGATACCCAATCCGGGTATCGTTTGTATCCTCTTGATTCACTGTCAAAGAAGTACTACACAACTAAGTTTGAGTTCGAAATAGAGGTGATTGTACGTGCATCGTGGAATGATGTAGCTGTGCGTAATGTGCCTATACAGGTGCTATATGATGAGTCAGAGCGCGTATCTCACTTCAGACCATTTAAAGATTTTACCCGTATTAGTATCTTAAATACCATATTAGTAACCTTGTTGTTACTATATATTATACCACGCAATTTTATCAGAAAGTTCAAAAAAAAAAGCTTTAAGGACTTTATCCGACAAGATGTATTAGGAAGTGATGATTCGCCAAGTGTAAAAGCACTGTCTATCGGGCTTGGTGTATTTATCGGAATAGCTCCGCTGTGGGGACTACAGTCGTTCTTATCTATCTTCTTGGCTATCACATTTAGATTAAATAAAGTATTAGCTTTTACATTTTCTAATGTGAGTATTCCTCCGATGATTCCTATTATTATATTCGCATCACTCAGAACTGGATATTACTTGATACCAAATGGGACAAAAGACATTATCTTAGACGAATATTCGCTGGAGTCGATGTCTACTCATTTAGTACAGTATTTAATAGGAAGTATCGTATTAGCAAGTGTCGTGAGTGTGTTAATCGGAATGGGAAGTTATCTATTATTATCTATATTCAATAAAAAAGGAAGTCATGTCTAGTGTGTTTTACCATATCTATATTTGGGGACAAAAGAATAAAATAGTGTTCTTCACGTTGTCGTTGCTATTTGTGGCATTGACTGCGTATGGAGCATTTAATATAAAATTCGAAGAGGATATCACGCGTATCTTGCCTAAGAATGAGCAGACGACTATCACGTCAAAAGTGCTTAGTCAACTGAGATTCTCAGATAAGGTATCTGTGATTATAGAGAAACAAAAGGATGGAAGTACAGAGGATCTAGTAGAAACGGCTAATCAATTCTTGGATTCGTTAGCAGTGAAGAGTCAGTATGTCAAGTCTATTCAAGGTAAGGTAGATGATGAGAATATTAGTGAAGCGATTAACTTTGTGTATGCACACCTACCTTTATTCTTAGAGCAGAAAGACTATGCTAAGATAGCAACAAAGCTAAATAATGACAGTCTAAAGCAAGTAGTAGAAGGCAACTATAAGACGCTTATCTCTCCTACGGGAATGGTTGCTAAGCAGTTTATACAACGAGACCCATTGGGTATTGGGTTTATGGGCCTAGAGAAATTGCAACAACTTAATATAGGAGATGACTTTCATTTAGTAGATGGGTTTATTGTGAATAAAACAGAAGATAAATTGCTTCTATTTATTGACCCTGTATATGATGGCACAGAGACAGAGCACAATACTGTATTTATTAATTATCTTGAGCGTGTAAAGGATGAGTTAAATAAAACTTATATAGATAAGGCAAGTGTAGATTACTTCGGTGCATCATTTGTAGCTGTAGCTAATGCAAAACAAATCAAGAGTGATATCCAAAAGACAGTGGCAATATCTGTAACAGCCTTGATGATCATACTAATGCTGTTCTATCGCAAGCTACTTATTCCTATCATACTATTTATACCGACAGTGTGTTCTGCTATTGTAGCGTTGTTTGTATTGTATTTTATGAAAGACTCTATCTCGGCTATCTCGCTGAGTGTAGGAGCTATATTGATAGGGATTACGATAGATTATGCCTTGCATATCATGACACATTATAAACATTGTGGAGATATTAAAGAGGTGTATCAAGAGATTACAAGACCCATTATGATGAGTTGTGCGACGACAGCAGTAGCGTTCTTATGTTTAGTATTCGTGCATTCAGAAGCATTAAAGGATTTGGGAATCTTCGCTTCTATCACTGTGATGTCAGCTGGTGTATTCTCTTTACTGTTTATTCCCCATCTTTATAAACCATCAGAGAAAGACAAGATAGGCGAATCAAGTACCATAATAGACAAGGTAGCAAAGTATCCGTTCGACAAGAGTAATTGGCTTTTAGTATTGTGTTTATTAGCGGTTATCGTGAGTTTCTTTACATTGGGAAACACCACGTTTAATAAAGATTTGTCTTCGATGAATTACTTCCCAGAGGAGTTAAAAGAGGCGGAGCGAAAGTTAGAAAGTACCATGAATGGTGAAGGCAAGTCTATCTATGTGACTTGCTATGGTGAAGATGTGGATAAGGTGTTGGAAAACAACGCAATGTTGACACAACTGCTTAAAGAACAAAAAAAGGACGGAATTATATTACAATATAGTTCGTTAGGAGATATCGTGTTATCTAAGAGCCAACAAGAACAGAAGATAAAGCTGTGGAATGAGTTCTGGAGTAAACAAGACGTACCTGCTATCAAACACACATTAGTACAAGAAGGGTATAAGTATGATTTTATGGAGAATACCTATAATGGTTTTTATGACTTATTAGGCACTTCATTTGCTCCCATTTCAATAAAAGAATATACACAACTCAATCCACAGATCATGGATGAGTTCTTGATAGAGAAAGACGGATTCTACACGATTAATAGCTTGGTGAAAGTTGCTGAGAATGATAGATCGAGCTTCGTTAAAGAAGTAAAATACACAATGTTCAAAGTGAAGGACTTCCTTATCATTGATAGAAAAGCGATAAACGAGACATTCTTGAGTAATCTGGTGAATGACTTCACAAGTTTAGTAAACTACTCGACGATAGCTGTGTTACTAATCCTGTGGTTCTTCTTTAGACGCATCGAAATGGTGTTAGTGAGTATGGTGCCTATTCTAATCACAGGACTTATTACTGCGGGATTAATGGGATTGTTCCGAATAGAGTTTAATATATTTAGTTCGATAGTCTGTACATTGGTATTTGGTCAGGGTGTTGACTTTACCATCTTTATGACGAATGCGCTACAGAAAGAATATACTACAGGTAAGGATGATAGCCCTACTTATCGTGTCTCGATTATATTAGCAGTATTGACTACGTTATTAGCAGTGGGAACACTGGTTTTCGCGAAACATCCTGCATTGCGTTCTATATCTGTTGTTTCGCTATTAGGATTGTCTGTATCAGCTATTGTGGCATTTGTGTTGTATCCTAGATTATACAGATTCTGTTTTACCAATAGACAACGCAAAGGGAAATCACCTATTTCATTGGGATTGTTGTTATTTAGTATTGTATCGTTTACTTACTTTGGTGTATGTGGGATATTGTACTCATGTATAGCAAGAGTATTGATGTTGATATTGCCTTTGAGAAAGGTTGTAAAACTGAGATTATTTGGCAAAGGGATGTCATTGTATATGTCCTCTACCCTAGCGTTAAATCCATTTACGAAGAAAGGAATTATCAATAAGCACAAAGAAGATTTTAAGAAACCTGCTATTATTATTGCTAATCATACTTCATTCTTAGATTCATTGACCATAGGTAGAATTAATTCGAATATAGTTTATTTAGTAAATGATTGGGTGTATAAGTCACCTGTGTTTGGTAGAGCAGTACAGATGGCTGGGTTCTATCCTGTATCTCAAGGGGTAGATAATAGTGTAGAGCACTTAGAAGAACGTGTGAAACAAGGATTCTCACTGATGATATTTCCTGAAGGAACGAGGTCAATGACTAATGATGTACAGCGTTTTCACAAGGGTGCTTTCTTCTTAGCAGAAACGCTGAAGCTAGATATTATACCGATGTATATCCATGGAAATGCAGAGGTAAATGGCAAGAGTGATTATATCATCTATGGAGGGCATATTATCACTACTGTAGGAGAGCGTATTGCTTATGATGATTTAGCCTTTGGGAAGGATTATTCTGAGCGTACTAAGAAGATAAGTAAGTTTTATAAAGCACAGTTTAAAGACATTCGAACTCAGTTAGAAGATAAAAATTACTTTAGAAAGAAGCTGTTCTTAAGCTATTATTACAAGGAAGGAACAGTCTTAGCTGAGGTGAAAGCAGACTTTAAGTTATATAGTGAAGATTACTATGAACTAAATAATCACTTGGCTGAGAATGAGAAGATATTACATCTGAGTGAAGACTATGGGCAAGTGAATTTCTTATTAACTTTACAACAAAGCAGACGCAAGGTATTTGCTTACATTAGTGATACCTATAAACGCAGTATAGCAGAGACTAATTATATAGTTAAACGCAGAAGTATTATCTATCTAACCGATAGAGATAAGGTAGAGCATAATGTAACAACATTGCTAATATCTACAAATGGGATTAGATATGTAAATGGCCAGATAAATAAAGTAGTAGTTTTGAAGCGAAAAGCGAATGACTATGTTTCTGAATCAGGGTTTATATTAATAACTGATAATGAATATATCAGCGTGTATACAAGAGAATAGAATGTATGGAGAAGAAGTATGATGTAGTTATAATAGGAAGTGGTCTTGGGGGATTAGCTTCTGCTGTAATCTTAGCGAAAGAAGGGAAGAAGGTCTGCGTACTGGAGAAAAACACGCAGTATGGAGGTAACCTACAGACGTTTTCTCGTGACAAATCAGTGTTCGATACAGGAGTGCATTATATCGGTGGATTAGATATAGGGGAGAACTTATACAAGTACTTCTCTTATCTCGGTATCATGGATAAGCTAAAGCTTCACAGATTAGATGAGGATGGGTATGATATGATTTCTTTTGAAGGAGAGAATATTGAGTATCCCCATGCACAAGGCTATGAAAACTTCGTACAACAATTACTCGTTCACTTTCCGAATGAGGAGAAAGCACTGCGTATCTATTGTGATAAAATAAATGAAATATGTCATCAGTTTCCGATGTATAATCTGGAAGATGGCAAGGGTTACGATGAGAACGTAGTGTGTATAAAACTTGTTGATTTTTTAGATGAGATAACAACTAATGAGAAACTAAAGGCAGTGCTTATAGGTTCTAATTTCTTATATGTAGCTGATAAAGAGAAGACACCACTGTATGTACACGCATTAACGGTCAACTCCTATATACAGAGTGCTTGGCGATGTGTTAATGGAGGTAGTCAGATCAGTAGAGCACTAATCAAGGTACTTAAAAGTTACGGAGGAGAGATTTATAAGCATAAAGAAGTAGTTGGATTCACTTTTGATGAGCAACGTTTAAGTTCATGTACAACAGCTGATGGAATGCAATATCACGCAGATCAATTCGTCTCTAATATCAATCTTAAACATACGATACGCATGGTAGGAGTAGATAAATTCTCTAAGCCATTCGTTAAACGTATTATGAGTTTAGAAGAGGTGCCATCGGTATTCTCTCTTTACATTGTATTTAAAAAAGACAGCTATCCATATCAGAATAGCAATATATACCATTATAATAGTATAGAAGATGTATGGGATACACATCATAAAGTAACAGATAGATGGCCTAATTTATTAGTGGCATCAATGAACTGTACTACTCCAAATCAAAAGTGGGCAGATAGTATGACTGTGATGACATACATGGATATAGAGGAAGTTAAACAATGGCAAGATACTTTTAATGTTTCTACAATAAAAGAATTGGGTAGTAGAGGTGAAAGTTATGAGGCGTTTAAGAAAGAAAAAGAACAGCTCTTATTAGCAAAATTAGAAGTAAAATACCCAGGTATCAGTGAAGCGATACTTAGTGTGCACTCGTCTACTCCCCTATCCTATCGAGACTTTATAGGATCAGAAGGTGGTAATATGTATGGCTTTGTTAAGGACGCGAATAGTCCTATGAAGACATTTATTTCTCCTCGTTCTAAGATTGGTAACCTATTCTTCTCAGGACAGAATGTGCGTATGCATGGTGTGATGGGAGTGACTATTGGAGCATTTGTGACTTGCCTCGAGATGGTAGATAAAGAGACCTTGATGAATAAGCTAAACAAGTTTAGAACGAATGAGACACTGGTATAGCTATTTTTTGGTTTTAGCACTATGTGGTGTAGTGGCAAGTTGTGGTGTGAAGAGAGGGCTAAGAGATATCCCTATCTTATCTACTTATGATACGATAACACCTCATGTGGTTAAAGTCAATGATAGTGTGTATACTACTGATAAAGGGTTTTTAAGCAAGAATAAGCAACAGTTATGGGAATTATATGTTAGTGGCGATGCTTATCAAATAGGTTTAAATACAGGTGCTCTAACAGAGTCGTTATATCAAAAGCAGGAAACAATTTTCTTCTCAAAAGTGGAAGAGTTCGTTCCTTCTGGATTTAAGCAAAAACTGCTTGTCAAGGCATTAAAATATTACAATAGGGATTTGTACCAATATATTCCCAATGAATATAAAGCAGAGATTTACGGGCTGAGCAAGTATGCTACTACTCGATTTGACTTCTTAGGGCCTGCTTATCAACGCAATCTTTATTTGCATGGAGCACATGACATCGGACATGCGTTTCAGGATTTGGCTTTGGTGGGCTGTACTTCGTTAGCGGTGTGGGGAGAAAATTCGGCAGATGGAGGGTTGTTAATTGGTCGAAACTTTGACTTCTATGTGGGAGATGATTTTGCTGCCAATAAGATAATCGCATTCATAAAGCCAGAGCAGGGTAATGCGTTTATGTCTGTGACTTGGGGAGGAATGACAGGTGTTGTATCTGGAATGAATGAGAAGGGACTAACAGTAACACTAAATGCGGGTAAGTCGTCTATACCCCTAAAAGCAAAAACACCTATCTCTGTAGTAGCGCGTGAGATATTACAGTATGCAGATAATATAGAGCAAGCTATCGCAATCGCTAAAACGAAAGAGGTATTCGTATCGGAGTCTATTATGGTAGGTAGTGCGGAGGATAAAAAAGCGATGTTAATAGAGATCGCACCTAAGAATTTCGGAGTATATGAGGTAGCAAATAGCAGTGCACTTATATGCTCAAATCACTTCCAAAGTGAAGCTTTTAAAGAAGATAAACGCAATCTAAAACAGATAGAAGAGAGTCATTCACAATACCGATGGGATAAGGTGAATGAGTATGTGACTAATAATGAGGTACTCACTCCCCTGAAGATGGTGGATATTCTTAGAGATACTAAAGGATTAGAGGGTAAAGAAATAGGTTATGGTAATGAGAAGGCGTTAAATCAGCTCCTTGCACATCATGGTATTGTGTTTCAGCCTGAGAAACGATTAGTCTGGGTATCGTCTAATCCATATCAATTAGGGGAATTTGTAGCGTATGATTTGACTAAAATATTTAAGAACAAGAGTGATAACTATCACTTAGGAATAGATAGTTTGACTATAGCTAGAGATACGTTTATTACTAGTAAAGCGTTTAAAGATTACGAGCGTTTTAGGGTAGAAGATTACATCTTTCAAAAGAAGATAAAGCAGAAGGAAATAGTGTCCGAGGAATATGTCTCTTCCTATAAGAATTTGAATCCAGCGTATTGGTTAGTGTATTACAGAGTAGGACAATATTATATGCAACACAAAGAATATGCTTTAGCTCGCGAGCAGTTTAATATTGCATTGACTAAAGAGGTAACAACATTACCAGCAGAAAAACAGATCAAGAAGTATTTAAAAAAAATAAGAAATAGGTAATGGACATCTCTCGTATAGATTATCAATCAGCCGAAGATATTTTGACTTATCAGGAGCAAAGGTTACAAGAAGTATTAGCTTATGTCAATGCGAATTCTCCCTATTATAAAGAGCTATTCGAAGAAGAAGGAATTGATATAAGTAAAATAAAAACACTAAAGGATTTGCAACAATTGCCGTTGACTACAAAAGATGAGGTACAACGTCGCAATGATGATTTCTTTTGTGTACCAAAGACTGCAATTATCGACTATGCTACGACTTCTGGAACACTAGGAGATCCCGTTACATTTGGATTAACAGATAGTGATTTAGATCGTTTAGCAGAGAATGAGTATCAGTCATTTAAGATAGCTGGAGTACAGAAAGGCGATGTGGTACAATTGATGACGACTATCGATAGAAGGTTTATGGCGGGGTTAGCGTATTTCTTAGGACTTCGCAAGCTTGGTGCTGGTGTAATCCGTGTGGGTGCTGGGATACCACAACTACAATGGGATTCGATCTTACAGTATCAACCGAAGTATCTAATAGCTGTACCTTCTTTTTTATTAAAGCTAATCGACTATGCTGAGAAGAATGACATTGATTATAATAACAGTAGCGTAAAGGGGGTAATTTGTATTGGTGAATCACTTCGTAAGGATGATTTGAGTCCTTCTATATTAGCAAAGCGCATTACTGATAAGTGGCATATTAAGCTGTATTCTACGTATGCATCTACAGAGATGGGAGCGGCGTTTACTGAATGTGAGCACAATGTTGGTGGGCATGTGAACCCTGAATTAATTATCACAGAGGTATTAGACGAACAAAATAATGTAGTAGCTGACTGCGAATTAGGAGAGTTAACAGTGACAACACTGGGAGTTGAAGCATTGCCATTAATTCGATTTAAGACAGGAGATATGGTGCGCAAGTATTCTACTACTTGTCAATGTGGAAGACATAGCTATCGCATAGGACCTGTGGAGGGACGTAAGAAACACATGATTAAATATAAAGGGACAACACTATATCCACCTGCTATCTTTGATTTACTGAATTCGTTTCCTCAGATTAAGTTATACTTGGTAGAAGTAAGTACAAACGAGATTGGAACAGATGAAATCATCATTCGCATAGTAACAGAAGATAGCAGTTATGAGTTCTCTAAAAATATCAAAGATACTTTTAGAGCAAAGTTGCGTGTAGCTCCTAAAGTAGCTATAGAAGATTTCGAAGTACTACAACCAATTGTATTTAATCCGATGAGTCGAAAACCAATTACGTTTATAGATAAACGCAGTTAATCACTTTGTAGAGTGAAATGACAGAAAATATTATGCTAAATAGCAGTAGATAACTGTTCTTAGTATTTATCTTTGTAAAAAATTTAAAACAAAATGGCTAAGCAAGTTCGTGTGCGTTTTGCACCAAGTCCAACAGGACCTTTACACATTGGTGGCGTAAGAACCGCATTATTCAATTATTTATTTGCAAAAAAGCATAATGGTGTATTCTATATCAGAATAGAGGATACAGACCAAAATCGCTTTGTACCAGGAGCAGAAGCTTATATTTTAGAAGCTTTAGAATGGTTAGGGATTTCACCTGACGAAACTATCGGTAAGAATGAGAAGTTCGGACCATATAGACAGAGTGAACGCAAGGAATTATACAAACAATATGCTGACCAACTTATAGAGAACGGTTGGGCATATTACGCTTTTGATACTGCTGAGGAATTAGATGAATTGAGAAAAGTAGCAGAAGCGGAAGGAAAGACATTTATATATAATCATACTAATAGAGAGCAGTTAAGCACATCTATTAAACTGAGTAAAGAAGAAGTATCTGCTAAGATAGCGAATGGTGATGCTTACGTTATACGCTTTAAAACACCAGTTGGAGAGACATTGCACTTAAAGGATATTATCAGAGGTGATATCAAGTTTGAGACAAGTCTATTAGACGACAAAGTATTGTATAAGAGTGATGGTATGCCGACTTACCACTTAGCTAATATCGTGGATGACCATTTAATGGAGACTTCACATGTGATTAGAGGAGAAGAATGGTTGCCATCTATGCCATTACACGAGCTATTATATAAAGCATTCGGATGGGAAGCACCTGAGTTCGCTCACCTTCCCCTAATCCTTAAGCCTGTAGGTAATGGTAAATTATCTAAGCGCGATGGCGATAAGCTTGGTTTCCCAGTTTTTCCATTAGATTGGCAAGATCCTATTTCAGGAGAGAAATCTTCAGGTTATAGAGAGAGAGGATTCTACCCTGAGACAGTGGTAAACTTCCTTGCTTTATTAGGTTGGAATGACGGAACAGATCAAGAAATTTTCTCTTTAGAAGAGTTAGTAGAGAAGTTTGATTTAACACGTGTACACAAGGCTGGAGCTAAGTTTGACCCAGAGAAAAACAAGTGGTTTAATCAACACTATTTAAAGCTTCAGAGTGATGCTGATCTAGCTGTTGCATATCAAGCTATCCTTAGAGAAAAAGGTATTGATGTATCTGATGCATATGTAGAGAAAGTGGTAGGACTTATTAAAGAGAGAGCTACATTTGTAGTTGATTTTTATGAGTTAAGTGACTTCTTCTTTGTAAAACCAACAGAGTATGATGCTAAGGCATTAAAGAATTGGAAAGAAGATACTTCTGATATTATGAATCAAGTAGCAGCAGTGATTAAGGGTATCGAATCATTTGAAGCAAAAAATATTGAAACAATTGTTAAAGATTGGATCAATGAGCAAGGTATCGGAATGGGGAAAGTAATGCAACCCCTACGCCTAAGCTTAGTTGGAGCTGTTAAGGGACCAGACTTATTTGATATCATCGAAATGATAGGTAAAGAAGAAACAATCGAAAGATTAAAAATAGCTGTAGAAGCTAATAAATAGTATAAGTAAGCCCTGGAATTATGTTCTAGGGCTTTTTTTATTGTTATAGCTTATTTTTTGATATTGATGATAAATTTGAATTAATTGCTTAATTTTAAAGAACAATTTAGAATTATCAATATGAGAAAATATTTTTACATAGGATTAATAGCTTTAGGAATGGTATTCACATCGTGTTCTAAAGATGATGATAGCGCTGGAGCAAAGGCTGAGAGAGAATGGATTAAGTTCGTCCAGAAACATCTTATAGGCGAATGGACTCCTTATCAGATAGAGGTTAAGCCTCTGATAGGTGCTGCTGTTTTTAGTAGTCCCTATCCTCATAAAGCTAACTGTGATAAAGATAAGCTCGTATTAAAGAACGATTTTACTGGTAAGTTTAATAAGGCAGTGGAGAATTGTGTTTTAGCAAGTACTAATTTTAAGTGGAATCACAAGTTAGGGGAACTTAGTTTCACTCTTCAAGATGGTACCGAAATCCAAACAATTCTACTTAAAAAATCTGATAAAGTACTAGTATTGGCACTACCTGCTAAGGCTGTAAAACCATATCTTATAACCTTATTTCCAGAGATTGAACATTTAGAGGATAGTCAGTTAAACCTATTATTCGCTAATATTATTCTGGTAAAATAAGAAGTCAACAACTTAACCCCATATTACATATTAACCAAATACTGCAAAGTATTTCTACTTCATATCTCTTTCATTTCTTCTAGAACCATACTACATGTCTTGCTACTACTAGCTCTTCATTTTAAAACAGTCCACAGGACTATTTTAAACTTAGCCCTTTCATAAATTCAGAGCTATTTTGTATAATTACTTTTCGTTTATATGTCTATCGCTTAATCTGGTTTTAATTGAATTATTGTTTATTAAGTCGTTAGGTTTAGATAGGTTTCTAAAAAATGAAAGAAAAAGTAATCTTTGGGTTACTAGAAGACTTGTTTGAGGGGATGAGTAAAAAAAGCGGCATTTGGGAATGTTGAATTCTACTTTTAAGAGGTTTTATAGGGATGAAACCTAAAATTCTACTTATTTAATTTTGCAGTATAACTCTTATTTGAGATTGAGTATGAGAGGTATTTTAACTATTTATAGGAGATATTTTTATTGTATTGATTTTATTTTGAATAAAATGGTTTTTAATTTTTAATTAAGCCTTAAAAGCCTTATTTTTAACAAGATAATTAATAAAAATTGCACTATGACACCAATGTACTTTATAATCGGAGCGATAATAGTTCTATTACTTTTAGGTTTTTTTACAGTAAAACAGCAGTCAGCTGTTATTATTGAGCGATTCGGTAGGTTTAACAGTATTAGACATTCAGGATTACAAATTAAG
>JBOFGJ010000619.1:0-1983 GCA_051649065.1 Flavobacterium sp.
TCTCTGTCATAAAGGTTGTATAGAGGTTGTATAGCGATGTACTCCGCCCAGCCTTTCTCACTGGCAATAGCATTACTAGATGCAATGCGATCTACTTCTAAGTTAGATGCTCCTAAATAACGTACTTTACCTACCCTTACTAAATCATTAAAAGCTTCCATAGTTTCTTCTTGATTAGTATCTAAATCGTCATAATGTGAGAAGTACAAATCAATATAATCTGTATTCAATCTTTTCAAAGAAGCATCAACACACTGTTCGATATACTCGCGTTTTAATCCTTTAGAACCATCTCCCATTGTCCCTCCTACTTTAGTAGATAATACGATATCATGACGTTTCTTGTGCTCTTTAAACCACTTTCCAATAATTGCCTCTGATTCACCACCAACATTACCAGGAGCCCAGTGAGAATAGTTGTTAGCTGTGTCTATAAATGTTAGCCCATTATCATATAACTCATCTAACATCTTAAATGATTCTTTCTCATCTAATGTCCACCCGAATACATTACCACCAAAAGATAAAGCAGGTACAATTAAATCTGATTTACCGAATTTATTACTGTTCATACTAATTGTGTTTTTATCTCAGAATAAGTGATAGACAGATAAACGAAAAGTAATTATACAAAATAGATTTGAAGTAAAATTGCTTTGTAATATTTGACTAACGCTGATTCTGGGTTTATTATATCCCTAAAAATACGCAATAAAAAAGGGAGATCATAAATGATCTCCCTTTTTTGTGATATATTTTTGTATAACTGATTAGAAGTTATAACGCATTGTAAAGTTCCATGTTCTACCAACACCGAACATAACTTCGTTTGTTGTATCTACACCTTTCCAAGTCTGGTTAGCTTTAGATTCATGGTAGTTTGTTCTTGAAGAAGAAATATAAGTTGTATCAAATAAGTTATTTACGTTAGCTCGCATTGTAACTGAATTTTTCTTATCCTTTCCAACTTCCATTTTGTATGATAAACCTGCATCAAATAAACTAAATGAAGGTAATTTAATAGCTCCTGCATTTCCTTCTTTTTTGAAATCAGTAGCATTTACTAAACCATAGAATTTATCATTATATCTGTAGTTACCATCAATTTTAAGTCCTTTTACAATTTCGTAATTGAATCCTAAGTTGATAATAAACTGTGGAGCATCTCCAACTTTAACACCGTCTAAGTATAAAGTTTCTTTCTTCACCACACCTGTTGAAATTCCAGTTGTAGGATCAAGTACTTCGATTGGTGTATTATCATTTTCATTCATATAAGTTGCACTTACATTACCTTTATATTTCCAATCTCCCCAAGATAAAGATCCTGTTAGATTAAATTTATCAAAAGCATAGTAAACGAAGTCCATTTCTACTCCTGTATGCACTTGCTCTACACCATAAAGGTTAGCATAAGCAGGCACTTTTGGTAATAAACTATTATTCTTGTTATCGTGAACATCTGAAGCAAAAACACGAATAATTCTATCACTCCAAGAAGTTCTATATAAATTCACATTAGCACGAACCTTTTCAGTTCTTAAACCATATCCTAACTCAAAGCCTAAGATCTTCTCATTCTTAAGATCAGGATTCATAGTGTTAGAGTTGTTGATATAAACACCGTTATTCATAAATGGTTGACGTGAGAAATAACCAGCATTACCAAAAACATTGTGTTGTTCGTTAATGTTATAGTTAATACCTCCTTTAATAGATCCACCAACTAAACTCTTGTTAGAAGTTTTATACTCATCTGCACCTTTTTGAGTACTTTGATCATAACCAAAGTAATCTACTCTTTGCATCCATTGATTAGAGATAGATCCTTGAGCAAATGCTGTAAAGTTATCTTTAGAATACTCTACTTGACCAAATCCACCTAACCATTTTACATTACCATCATTCGAATAACCTATTTTCTCTCTATTATTCCAATCTACCCAAGGATTAAAAGAAGCTTTAGAGTCATATGTTTGAGAT
>JBOFGJ010000620.1:0-2621 GCA_051649065.1 Flavobacterium sp.
TCTGTATACCCTTCTTTTCTCGCTAAAGCCACAACCTCAGCAAAAGGTTTAGAACCATCGTATTGATTAAAGATAAAGTTTAGACTTCCACTTAATACAGCTTGTATTTCTTTGACTTGATCTCCTGATGCCACTAAATTTTTGATTGTATCTATAATCGGCAATCCCGCTCCTACGTTAGTTTCGTATAAGAATGGAGCATTGTATTTTTTAGATAAAGTCTTCAATTCCTTGTAATAGTTCATAGTAGAAGAACAAGCAATCTTGTTACACGTTACCACTGCAATACTGTTCTTTAGATAAACACCATAAGTCATGGCTACCTCAGCAGTGGCTGTATTATCAACGAATATACTGTTGCGCAAGTTTAACTCCTTAATCTTATCTAAGAAGCCCGCCTGAGTCATCGGTACACCACAGTTAGATAAATCCTTTACTTCTGCTAGGTCAAAGCCCTCTACGTTAAAGCACATCAATTTAGAATTAGCAATACCTACTACCCTGATATTTACCTTAAGATGATCTCTTAAATAGTTGTGTTGTTGTACGATTTGCTCTAAGAACTTACCTCCTACATTTCCTATTCCCATCACAAATTGGTTCAACTGAACAACTACTTCCTCAAAGAAAGCCTCGTGCAATACATTCAGTGCTTTCTTTACATCTTTCTCTAAAATTACAGCTGAGATATTACGCTCAGAAGCTCCTTGAGCAATAGCGCATATATTGATATTATTACGACCTAAAGCACTAAACATTTTACCACTCACACCTTGGTGCCCCTTGATATAATCTCCCACTGCAGCGATAATAGACATTCCTAACTCCACGCGGATTGGTTTTACCTTCTTATTGTGTATTTCAAACTCAAAGGCTGCATTAATAACGCGTTCTGCTTTATTAGCATCCGCTGCGATAATAGCAAAACAGATAGAGTGTTCAGAAGAAGCTTGTGTAATGAAAATAACGTTGATATCCTCTAGTGATAATACTTCGAATAGACGTTTAGAAATACCTGCAACACCGACCATACCAGGTCCCTCTAATGTCAACAGTGCTAAATTGTCAATATTTGTAATTCCCCTTACAGGATTAGGATCTGTACTTCCTTCTGTACTTACTAAGCTCCCCTCCGCTTCTGGCTCAAAAGTATTCTTCACAATCAATGAAATCCCCTTAGGTAATATAGGTGCCAAAGCAGATGGATACAATACTTTAGCTCCGAAGTGAGAAAGCTCCATCGCCTCTTGGAAGTTGATGTGTTTAATGATTTTAGCCTGTTTAACCACTCTTGGGTTAGCTGTATAAATACCACTTACATCAGTCCAAATCTCCAATTCTTTTAAGTTCAATGCCGCGGCTATGATAGCAGCAGTATAATCAGATCCTCCACGTCCTAGTGTAGTAACCTCATTAGCCTCTGACTCCGCTATAAAACCAGGTACAATAGTTACTGTACATTTATTTTTCTCAAAATAATCTACTATTAACTGATCAGTTACTTCAAAATTAACCACAGCTTTACCGAACTTGTCGTTTGTCTTAATAAATGCTCCACTATATCCGTGACGACAATCCTCTCCCTGAGCCTTCATCACCTCAGCGATAATATAAGAAGATAGACGCTCTCCATAAGACATAATTAAATCCTTAATACGCGGAGATAGTTCCCTTAGCAAAAAACACCCCTGTAATAATACCTCAAGCTCATTTAGTTCTCTAATCACACTACTTAATATTCCTGCTTGTTCATTCACAGGGATTAAAGCACGTATAACTTCTAAATGGCGGAAGCTAATTTCTTTAAACTGATCTACATATTCATCCTTGTGTTCTGCTGCTTGTACAGCCGCTAACTGTAATAAATCTGTTACTCCACTTAAGGCAGATACCACTACGATAACCGGTTCTTCTATATTGTTGATGATATCTATACATCTCTTTATATTCACGGCATTAGCCACTGATGACCCGCCAAACTTTATTACTTTCATAAAAATTTCATTGATTTGGTTGAGTCCAAAAAAAGTAACTAATTGATACTCTTGGTTTTGGACAATAAATAATACAGCCGTTAAAAAATAAACGACCACAGACGATGGTTATATGTAATAATTTCCCCCTTTACAGGGTCGAGATAGACGACGATGACGACGATGTCAACGTAGAAGTAGTTACTGTAGAAGTAGTAACATTAGAAACACGAGAAGTTGCACCACTTAAGATAGTAGTGTTTAAAACAGAGTTATATGTTCTAAAATTCGCGTTCATTGATAAGGCTAAGATACCAAATCAATTTTGAAATAAACTAATAAATTGTTAAAACAATTCAAACATTCTTAAATTAGAAGCAATCACATCACAACCTAATCCAAACGATATCAAGGTTTTAGATATGTTTAATTGTTAGTAAAAAAAATCACAGAAAGGGTATAAGCTTAAGTCTGCAACTACCATTTACTGCTAATAAATTCTACTTTACATAGCTTCAATTAGCTCTCAAACCACACTAGAGTGTGCTTTAATCACTAATATTGCTCTGTTTTGTATAATTCATTCTCGTTTAAACGTTATCTGCAGATTTAAGTTATAAAAAAAACAAACTCTACCACAATGAAGTG
>JBOFGJ010000621.1:0-5402 GCA_051649065.1 Flavobacterium sp.
CTACTATTGTCCAAGTATTGTCCTAGGATCAAGCACTAAGGCTTGAATTCATTGAGATAAAAGGGTATTTGAAGAATACAGTGTACTTTTGTTTTTATAGGTAATGTTTTGATTTTTAGTGAATTGATTTAATTTGTGCTAAAAAAAAATAATAAAAAAAAGTACTTTACAAAGTAATTCTATGGTTTATAGGGCATATAGGAAGAAAAAATGCTATTTATAGAAGAGGTAACTTCATTTTTGTACTTAATATTTGCCTCGAAATAAAAAAAGTTTTTAAAAATTATAAGATGATTGCTATAAAAAAGGTGCGTGGTTTATCAAATTTGGTCTGTCTAACATATTTGAAATTATTAGTTAGAATTAGTGTACTATATAAACGTGTTAAGGGAGATGTTTTTCTACTTCGTGTTGATTATAGCTTTTTTGTAGTGATGTGTATTATCTATCTTGAGAAATAGTGCCTTAGCTATATGTAAAGGAAATATGTTATTTTTGTTTATCTAAAACTTATAGGGTACATGGAAGATATTACTATTTTACAAATGCGTGATTTGATTGATGATGTGAAAGGGGCTGACTTTTATGCTAACACTATTCCACAGCACTTAATCACTAATCATAACCACATAGAGAAGCCACATAGACATGACTTTTATGTATGTATGATTTTTACGCAGGGGAGTGGCACCCATGAGATTGACTTTCACAGTTATGAAGTATGCCCTGGTGCTGTGTTTATGTTGGCTCCTGGTCAGACACATAGCTGGGTATTATCAGATGATATTGATGGTTATATCTTTTTTCATACGCAAGAGTTCTTTGATTTGTTCTTTGTAAGAGAGACTATTAGAGAGTATCCTGTATTTCGCTCTACTTATTATCCTAATGGATTAGCGGTGGATGGTATGGATAAGAATATGTTAGAAAGTCTGTTTGTGCGTATAGTAAAAGAAGTATCACATAACAACTGGAAGAAGAATATCGTTTTAGTGAATTTGTCAGCTTTATTATATATAGAGTTTAACCGATTATTATTAGCAGGAGATGCTTTTGTAGGAGTGTCAAATCTGCAGTATAATAATCATCTTCAACATTTCGAAGATTTATTAGAGAAGAACTTTCATATAGAGAAGTCTGCTGCAGTTTATGCAGAGAGGATGAATATGACACAAAAGCACCTTAATCGAGTATGCAAAACATTAGTGGATAAGACCACTACTGATATCATATTAGATAGAGTAGTGCTAGAGGCTAAACGTATGCTGATCTATACAGGCAAAAGCTTTAGTGAAATAGCGAGTATGCTAGGATATGATGATTACTCATACTTCTCAAAGGTGTTTAAAAAGAAAGCAGGTTATACCCCTAAAGAGTTTCTGAAGAAGTATAATTAGATGTATAAATAAAAAGCTCCTTAATGTTATATTAAGGAGCTTTTTTGCGCTTGCACGGGTGGAGGGATTCGAACCCCCATCAACGGTTTTGGAGACCGCTATTCTACCCTTGAACTACACCCGTTTCTCTGTTAGGTGGCGCAAATATAATAACTTTTTATTTAATAAACCTAGACTATTCCTCATCTTTTTTGTAAAACATATTTAACCACATGATTCGAGATAATCGATAGTTAAATGTCCACATAATGAAAATCACAAAAACAATTCCGATGAATGTGTGTAATATGGTGATATTCAGATCAAATAGATAATTCAATATTAAACGAAGCACCATCACTGCTATCATTTCTGCCACAGTCAAAGCATAACTCATATACATGGCTCCAAAATAAAATCCTGTTTCTCGGTGGAAATTATATCCACAAGTACCACATTCTTTCGTCATTTTAGGCATTTTAAAAGTGATCGGATTCCCTTTGTCATGGAATATATGCTCTTTACCACAGTTAGGGCATTTTCCACTAATTACATTGCTGATATAAGACATAATTTAATTTTTATGCAAAGTAAACTAAAAAATATGAATGATGTACGTTCAATATACTTGTATTTTGGTTCTATTCGGACATTTTGAACGCAATAGTACTAGAAGTTATTTGAATTATACTACTAGGGAATAGTAATTAATTATGAAGACGAGAGATGGATGCTAACATCTAGTATTATTTCTATGATTAGAGGCAAGTAGAGTATTGTTTTCTTGTGTTTTTATAGGATAAATAGGCATAGTTGTTAGCCGTTTAGTATTAAACTCAGATTAAGCATTAGCCAAATACTGCAAAGTATTTCTACTTCATCTCTCTTTCATTTATTCTAAAATCATACTACATGCCTTGCTACTGCTAGCTCTTCGCTTTAAAACAGTCCACAAGACTATTTTATACTCAGCCCTTTCATAAATTAGGAGCTATTTTGTATAATTACCTTTCGTTTAAATGTCTATCACTTAATCTGGGTTAAAAACAAAAAAAAGGAGATTAATAATCTCCTTCTGGTGTATATTCTTCAGTTTCTGCTGGATACTCTTCTTTGATGTCTAAGTATTCTAAAGGATTAGCTTTAGGTTGTTTGTCAAAAGCTTCATCATATTCCTTAGTTAGTAATGCTATTTCTTCAAGAGTTAAGACTTTGTTTTCTCCTTCTTCTTCAACAGGCATATTATATTTCTTATAGATTTGTGCTCTATCAGAGTCATATTGTTTCTTAGCAACGCCTCTTCTGGCATAATAGATTTTACGATCTTTACTATATTTTCTGTAGATTTCTTTTAGTTCTGCAGCATGCGCCACTTCTAAAACTTTGATTTCTGATTTAAAATCTGTTTCTACTTCTTGGCTAGCAGCGATTTCTTTTTTGATTTTGTTCCAACTCTCTAATTGATCCTCGTCTAAAGTTCTATCTATAAATAGAGTGTATCCTGAGAATAGGTTACGTTGGTGCATTCCTCTCTCTACATCCTCCATTTTAGTTTTAGAGTTAAGATTTTTAAGATCGCGTTTGATATATTCATTTTTGATAGAGAATGAACCTATCTGCTGAGCTGTTAGCTTAAGCTCATCTTTATTAGAAAGGATGTTCTCAATATCTAAGAACTCAATTTTTTTAGGTGGTTCAGGCTGATTTTTAGCTTTGCGTTGACCATAAGAAGTACTAATTGACATTAGTATAACAAGCAAGAGTAATATCTTTTTCATTCCAATTTTTTTTTGATTCTAAAACAATTTATTTTTTCACACTGCAAATTTAAGATAAAAAATAGTAATTTATTTTAAATTTTTTGTTTGCGGTACATTAGTATTCCACAACTAGAATACTAATGTACAGTATTCTTTCATTAGTATAGCTCACTACCTAAGATTTATAACGTATTGACAAAGGTAATATTGTATAAAGGTAATAGGAATTGTATCTAATAATGATATTATTGAAAATTAATGTCATATTATTAATTGTAATTTCTATATTTGAATATTGTAAGTTTGTAAAATTAACTATTTTAATATTTAATTTGTAAAAAAGTAATAAAAATGAGAACTAGAGGGGAAGGGTATAGTTTAGGTTTTCGCTTATTGCATTGGGGGATTGCTTTTGTGATGTTAGGTTTATTAGTAACCATACTATTGCGTATGACTTGGCTTAATAGAGATTCAGTTAGTGAAATTATAAAGACTTATACTTTATCACAGGAAGTGGATATGTCTCCAGAACAAGCTGTCGTGTTAGCTAAGCGTATTCGTCAACCGATGTGGGATTGGCATATCTATCTGGGATATGTTCTGTGTGGACTTATTTTTATACGATTTATAACTGCTATTTTTGGTAAAATTCCTTTCTTAAATCCTTTTAAAGGAAATATTACGATGAATGAACGCTTTAGAGCATTTGTGTATTTCGTCTTTTATATCAGTGTTATTATCTCTTTAGTTACTGGGATTATCTTAAAGTTTGATGTAGAGATATTGCCAATGATTGATTTTAAGAAGATACACAAGGCTTCGATTTATTACTTTATCTCCTTTTTAGTAATTCACTTTTTAGGAGTGTTTCTAGCAGAGCTAAGTTCTGAGAATGGTATTATATCGCGTATGATAAATGGAAAGAGTAAGTATGATCTGTAGGTGATGACATTCTCCTCAACAAAATTATAAATTGTTATTTTAATAGTAAAGCCGTAATTCATTTCGAACTACGGCTTTACTATTTTGAATAAAGGGATTATAGTAAAGAGAGAATTGATTAAATTGCTTGTTTATTAACATAGTATGAGAAGATTTATAGTTTTTTTGATATTCGTTCTTTCTGTAGGAAGTGTGCAAGCGCAGTCTGTTATTAATCAGTCGATTATGATAGATATTAGCGAGAAAGGACTAGGCGATTTTAAAGCAATGAGTTCTAGTGATGTATGGCACTTTAGTCGTCATGAAGGTGATAAGATAGATGTCTATGAGTTTACCTCAGTGCGTGAGGTACTTATACCCCCTGCTATGCAAATGATGCAAATACTTACGGTTAAAGAGTTTGATGAGTTTATACTTAGGGATTATAATGATAACTTCAGAAATCCTAAACTATTAAATATTGGTAGAATGCATGCAGAAAATATGGTGTTTAAGAAGCTTTATTTAAAGGTAGTATCTAGTGGTAATGCTAAGTATTATGAGGTGACTTTTAGTCATTCTATTGTTATACAGTGTTATAGGTAAGAAAGCAACAAGTAAGAAGAGGATTAATGAAGATATCATTTGATTTAGACGATACAATTATTTCTAAGACAAGATTTGCATTAGAGAAAGAACCTTTATTGGGAAAGTTAATAGGAGCAGAGCGCATACGTTTTGGGACTATAACTTAAAGGCTAAGGGATATAAAGTAGGGATTTATACTACTTCATTTAGAAGTAAAGCAAAAATTAGAAGGATGTTTTGGTTATATGGTATTTCTGTGGATTATATTATTAACCAACAAGAGCATGATAAAGCTTTAAGAGAAAAAAAGAGAGATATATCTAAATACCCTCCAATATTTGGTATAGATGTTCATGTAGATGATTCTGTAGGAGTTGAGGTTGAAGGGAAAAGACACAACTTTAGAACTATCTTAGTCTCAATAGATGATAAGAAGTGGGTAGATAAGATTTTGATGGAGGTCGATATGATATAAAAACAAAAAAGCATCTATTGTAAAATAGATGCTTTTTGTTGTGGTCCCACCTGGGCTCGAACCAGGGACTTGCTGATTATGAGCCGGAGAAATGAATGTTGTATTTAATTGCATTTTATTTCAAACTGGCTGATTTTTAGCTAATTGCAAAAATTTTAAAATATTTTTGTTTCATCTATTTGCACGATAAGTACCGATTTGTTGTACGTATGTTGTACTTTAAAATTATTTATGATGAAAACGAGTTTAAAAATTGTATTAAAAAAGACAAAATTAAGTGAT
>JBOFGJ010000622.1:0-1181 GCA_051649065.1 Flavobacterium sp.
AGTGTGATGCAAATGCTTCCTTGGTTTGGAACGCGTAAATCTGCTCGTGTAGAGGCTAATCACATGGCCAATATGCAAAACGAACAATACAAAGAAACTATAGACAATTTAACCCTACAAGTTTATACACAGTGGTATAACTTACAAAAGTTAAATGAGCAACTTCAAAATAACGAAGAGAACAGAAAACTCTTACAACAGTTAGAACAACTGGCTATACGCAAGTTCTCTGCTCCTTCTAATAGTGCTAAAGTAACTGCCACACCTAAAGTAAGTAGCAATACTGCTTCTGGTGCAACAGCTTCTGCCTCTTCTGGTATGGGAGGTATGAGCATGGGAGGCGTGGCTAAGGCAAGTGCTGCTCCATCAGCTTCGATGTCATCAATGTCTTCTGGCGGAGGTATGAGTGAAATGGGAGGATCAAGCGCATCGGGAATGTCTGATGTACTTCGTATTGGACTTGAACTAATCGAGATTGAAAACAATATCGAAAGTTTACACTCTCAAATCAAAGCAGAGAAAGCTAAGTTTAATGCCTTATTAGATAGAGATGCGACTGAAGAAGTAGTGTTAGGTCAAATAGAGAAAGTAAACTTTCTTTATAGCGAAGAAGATGCCCTTTTAGCCATAGAGTTAAACAACCCAATGCTTGGGATGATAACTGAAGAAGGGCTAGCTTATAAGGCTAAAGCTGAAATGGACAGAAAGATGAGCTATCCGATGATAGGCCTTGGTGTGCAATATATGATTATTGGAAAGACTAATGATATGATGCTTGCTATGGGAGATATGAATGGTAAGGATATGATTATGCCAATGATGACAGTAAGTCTACCTATTTTCCGCAAGAAGTATAAAGCTCAACAAGAAGAAGGTAAACTGTGGTGGAAATCAAGTGATAACAAGTTTCAAGAAACTTATAATACTTTAAAAAGTGAGTATTATGGATATAAGAGCCAACTTGATGACGCTGTGCGTGTAGTGACGCTTTATGAGAAACAAACTACTCTTGCTCAAACTACTTACAACCTTATTATTAAGGAGTTTGTAACAGGTAAGAGTGATTTAACTAATGTTATCCAAGTACAACGACAACTACTGGATTACCAGTTAAAAAAAGCAGAAGCTATTGCCAATTACAACACGATGGTGGCTTCTATCAAGAAATTATTAGCAGTACG
>JBOFGJ010000623.1:0-4362 GCA_051649065.1 Flavobacterium sp.
CTTCCATGTACCCTATAAGTTTTAGATAAACAAAAATAACATATTTCCTTTACATATAGCTAAGGCACTATTTCTCAAGATAGATAATACACATCACTACAAAAAAGCTATAATCAACATAAAGTAGAAAAAGCTATAATCAACACGAAGCAGAAAAACATCTCCCTCAACACGTTTATATAGCACACTAATTCTAACTAATAATTTCAAATATGTTAGACAGACCAAATTTGATAAACCACGCATCTTTTTTATAGCAATCATCTTATAATTTTTAAAAACTTTTTTTATTTCAAGGCAAATATTAAGTACAAAAATGAAGTTAACTCTTCTATAATTAGCATTTTTTCTTCCTATGTGCCCTATAAACCATAGAATTACTTTGTAAAGTACTTTTTTTTATTATTTTTTTTTTAGCACAAATTAAATCAATTTACTAAAAATCAAAACATTACCTATAAAAACAAAAGTACACTGTATTCTTCAAATACCCTTTTATCTCAATGAATTCAAGCCTTAGTGCTTGATCCTAGGACAATACTTGGACAATAGTAGGACAATAACAGGCTAAAACAACCTTTTGCCCAACAATGCTCTTCTTAATCATCTGCTATTCTCCTTTTAAGACAGAATTCTTCTTTAATTGCAATACTATAGCATATAGCTAAACACACCCAAGCCTTGAATGCGCTTAACTAACTTTTCGGAATACAATGCTAAATAGAGTAAATGAGATTAACTTAAACTTCATTATCTTTATCCCAAGTTGAATTAAACAATTGTTATGAAATACATACTATCTATTCTTACAGCAATCACATTAGTATCATGTGGAGGTGAGTCTAAAAAAACAGATTTAGAAACTATTGATAAACAGTCAGCACGAGAGGTTACACTTAAGTCTGTCGTAGTCGGCGATAGCATCTTACACATCACTAGTCAGAAGATCTGGGCTAACGGACAACTTATAACGCAAAAAACAGACACACTAAAGACCGCCAAAGATGTTAAGGCTTGGGGAGATAACACAACTACCTCTTTAGTAAAAGTACCTATTTATGTAACTGTAGAATAATATATTATGAACAGAAAAAGTAGTAAAGCAGTGAGTCTAGTACTTATCACAGCAGCATTAGCTTCGTGCTCTAAGACTCCTGATCAAGAAGAACAGAAAAAAGAACAAGAGCAGAAAGTATATATGCGTGCTGATAGCTCAGCTCCATATACAGACGTGACACAACAATATAACCAACAACGCAGTCATGGTGGTGGTATGGGTAGTGCTCTACTTTGGTATATGGCTTTTAGACCTATGATGGGTGGTGGTATGGGGTATGCTAGTCAAGGATTATCTCACCAAGCTAATGTAGGAACAAATACAGCCAAATCTAATGCTGTCAAGAAACACACATCTTCTAGAGGTGGTTTTGGATCAACAGCTAAATCAAGTAGTGCAAGTTCATAAATGATGAGAGTAAAATACCTAACTGCTGATGTGAATTGGCAAAAGAGATTAGAAGATAACGGATTTGGATTTCATACAGATGAGAATAATGTACCTTATTGGATAGAGCATTATTATTATAGTATAGACACACCGTTCACTGATAAAGTGTATAATGCTACTACAGAACTATGGCAGATGTGCTTAGAGGCTGTAGATTATGTCATCACTAATAAGCTATATGATCAATTCCAAATACCATTATTTTTTCACGAGTATATCACTCAGTCTTGGGAAAACGATGTCCCTAGTATTTATGGGCGATTTGACTTCGTTTACGATGATGTAAAGCAACAATTAAAGGTTTTAGAGTTTAATGCTGACACCCCTACTTCTTTATACGAGACAGGGGTAGTACAATGGCAATGGATGCAGCACTATTTTAGCGAGCGAAAAGACCAATTTAACTCTGTACACGATCAATTAATTACTTCTTGGGCTGCTCTTAAGCCATATCTTAAAGGAGACACACTACACTTTAGTTGTATGCGTGAGACGCTAGAAGATTTAACTAACATAGAGTACCTAAGAGATACAGCTATGCAAGCAGGTATTAACACGAAGTTGATCTTTATAGATGATATTGGTTGGAATGGAGAATCATTCACTGACTTAGAAGAAGAAACCATTACTGATATCTTCAAATTATATCCATGGGAGTGGTTAATCTACGAACCTTTTGCTCTTCACATTCCAAATGATGTAGCACAAGCGAACTGGATAGAGCCATCGTGGAAAATGATTCTATCTAATAAAGCGATTATGGCTATCTTATGGAAGTTATATCCTAATCATCCTTTACTATTAGAGACGTACTTCGATACTCCTCATGGTATGCGTGATTATGTAAAAAAACCCCTATTATCAAGAGAAGGAGCTAATGTGACGATGTATCAGAACGGTGCTATCGTAGAGGCTACTCCTGGTGATTATGGTGATGAAGGGTATATCTGTCAAGCACTAGCTAATCTACATAAAGAGACTACAGGATATTCTATCATAGGTAGCTGGATTATCGGGCAAGAATCTTGCGGTATTACCTTCAGAGAGAGCGATAATAGAATTACGACAGATAAGAGTAGATTTGTCCCACATATCATAGAATAATATTTATACATTATACCTCTGATACAATATTAAAATGGCAATTAGCTAATACATCTAATATCAGAACATTAATCCCCTACTATATGACACCCGAATTTATCTACGATCAAAAATATAGCAATACAACATTTGGTTTCAATGACATTTCTTTTAGAGAATTTGAGAACTGTAAGTTTGAGAATTGTGACTTGAGTGCGTGTTCATTTTTAGCCACTATATTTATTGATTGTGATTTTATCAATTGTAACTTTAGAGATGCAGAGGTAAACTATGTTGGTCTTCGCAATGTCAACTTTACAGCATGTAACTTTACACGTGTGAATTTTGCTATGATAGATCAAGTGATTTTTGAGTTTACATTTACAGATTGTAATCTTGAATTCGCACAATTCTATGGATTAAAGCTGAAAAAACAGTTATTCTCTAACTGTAGTATGATTAGCGTAGACTTTATGGAAGCAGATCTAACAATGGCTTTATTTGACAATTGTAATTTGCATAGAGCGGTATTCACTAAGGCTAACGCTGAGAAAGCAGACTTCTACACAAGTTATAATTACGAAATAGACCCATCATCTACTAAACTTAAGAAGGCTATATTCTCTAGTCAAGGGCTAGCAGGACTATTAACAAACCATCAGTTAGTTATAAAATAATATAACTATTACAAGACAGAAAGAAGATAAATTAGTATATTTCAGTATTAATTTATCTTCTTTTATAATGAGAATATCTAAACGAATAAAAAGACTCTTGCTAACTGTACTGATCATTTTTGGTCTTTACCAAGGAGGTAAGTATGCGCTAAATCGTTTTATATACACACAACTTCCAGAATTAATCTCGGACAAGAACACTACTCCTTATAACTTCACTTATGAAAACATAGAGTATTCTCCTGCCTTAAGAAGACTAAGTATCTCAGGAATCACAATCACTCCTAAAGACACATTATCGCATAAGAACACAACGTATATCAAGGGCTCACTAGACGAAATAGTCATACAGGGAGTGGCAATGAGAGAACTATTAAAAACAAAGAATCTTCACGCTAATAAGATTAAGCTTATCTCACCTAATATAACCGTAATCCAAGGCGATAGCATTATAGACAATCAACCGAAAGTAGACATCACTAATAATGTAGATATATCTTCTATCATAGTAGAGAATGCACACGTACTCATTAAAAACAGAGCTAGTCACGCACGTCTAAATGAAGTATATAACTTTAACGCAACAATAAAGGGAGTACACTTCGATCAAGAAGTAAAAGAGAAAGCAATACCTTTTGGATATGAAACATATTCATTGAGTTGTGACTCGATATATAACAAGTTAAATGATTGGCATAAACTAACATTAGGCAAAGTAACTATTGCTCCTACCAAATTAGAAGTAAGTCAACTATCTGTCAAACCCTTTAATAAAACACTTACTACTCCTGGGCTAGAGAAGAATCTACTAACTGTAGATATTCCCCATCTGAAACTAAAGGGAACTGACTGGGGATATAAGAATGAGAAAGATTTCTTCTTAGAGATAGCTTCTATAGAAACAGACTCTACTGCTATACAAATCAAGAATAACAAGCATAAAGAAAAAATTATCGTAGCAGAAAAACAACCTGCCAAAAACAAGAAGAAAGGCAAAAAGAACAAATCTATTACGACTGTAGTCATACAAGACAGCATTCCTACGTTAGTTCCTTTTGATTTGCATATAGGAGACATTAAGATTAATAAACTTTC
>JBOFGJ010000624.1:0-1405 GCA_051649065.1 Flavobacterium sp.
ACCAAGGTGTATATTCTAGTACCCTTGGTTTTTGGTTTTTTACAGCGTCGCCTTGAGTTGTAGTGATTTGTCTTTGGTTTAGTATAGATTGCGGATATTCACAAGCCTTTTACTTTTCACAGTGCAAGACATACCAATGCAGTACTACTCTTAGAAAATGGAGTCGATATTTACACGGTTTCCAAGCGTTTAGGGTATCGTGAGATTCGAACAACTCAAATCTATGCTAAGATCATAAATAGTAAAATGAAAGAAGCCTCTGAGCTTATTCCAGAGCTTAAGCTTGGTTTTTAAACTAAGGGGTTAATTTTAAAATGATAATTACACTAAAGCCAAGTGGTACTTGAAAGTACACTTGGCTTTAGTAGAATCCCCTACTCTAAACCTAATGGTAAATACTTGTTCTTTCAGAAATCTGAAATTAATGAGTGGTTGCTAAAAAACAAGTATTTATC
Source organism: Flavobacterium sp. (assembly GCA_051649065.1). Classification (GTDB taxonomy): domain Bacteria; phylum Bacteroidota; class Bacteroidia; order Flavobacteriales; family Flavobacteriaceae; genus Flavobacterium. Next base: position 456 of record JBOFGJ010000624.1, read on the forward strand.
TGATGATCAAATTCAGACAAAAGCACGCGAATATGTCTTAAAAAAGAAGGAATTTTAGATTGATTTTTGAGGTTTTAGATGTTGAGGCAGAAAGTTATAGGGCTTTGGTAGTCAGTAGTGAGCGTAATGTGATAACTTTAAAAATTACTTTTATTAATCATATTCAAATCCTTTAAACTTTCCTTAGCACATCATCTTTAAGTTCTGAAAAATTTAGTGCCTTGGCTAATTTTCGCAGCACACTAAGGCTAATAGACTTTTGATTTCCTAAATCTTTGTTCAATTGTAATGTTGAAACAACATAAAACTCCCATTGATCTAAATTCAGTGGATTTACGGTTGCTTTATCTTTGTGTTTTAGTAAACAAAAGACATAAACATCCGCAGTTCGAATTGCGACATCAGATCTTTTATCTATACTTCTATTCCAAGGAATAGCAGCACGAGTACTAAAGCTAATTTTAGAAAAATCTAATTGTTCCCATGATTGTAGATAAGCACTAGATTTTACTTCTACTTTAATGTTTTCTGGCATTACTAAATCATGAGCATCCCATTGATCTCTAGCATTAGAAACATCTACGCCTAAAGCTTTAGCAACAATGAATTCAGCAAGAATTCCACGTGTTGCATTACTTAAAATATCGGAAAAACCCCATCTCCAAAAATCAAGTAAAGAGAAGTTAAGACCCTGATTTTCAAGTCTAAAGTTTTCATTTCCGTTTTTTAAAGAAAGATGTGATTTTTCTAATAATTTCATTTTGTATGATATGTATGATTTATTTTCTGAGTTAAAAAAAGTCTATTTTTAAAAACAAATTACCTTAGGATTTAATAGCAACAATGACGCGTCTATAGTCTTCTTGAGTTGGATAATTAAGGGCATTATTTTTACTTCTACCATACCATTTCGTTTCAATATGATTTATTGGAATATTGTTTTTTATAAA
>JBOFGJ010000625.1:0-7144 GCA_051649065.1 Flavobacterium sp.
TCATAGTGCTCTTACTCTCTAAAATATAACTAGAGTTTGGAGCATAATGAATATCTACTTCTACTTGACTATAAGAAAATAGAGGTAATAGTATCAAAATCATTAGAAAACTGAGCTTCTTAACAGTTGTCATCATCACGTACATTTTAGTTGTTATATACTTACAAATATAAACATATAATAAAATGACTTACAACTACATATAAATCAACCTCTTTGTTGTTTGTCAGATGTATAATAATCCCCCTACTGTTATTGCCAATAGGTTGTGATGTAGATTGGGGTAGTAAAATTATTACGCAAAGTCGGGAGACTATTGCCTAGCGATTAGACGCAAGATATTGCCTCTACATTTATAAGAATAATAGGCTTTTAAACGCAAGTTTAAAACTGTACACTGTTAACTAATAACTGTAAACCATCTTAATTTAAACCTCATCTAATAGCAACTTCTTCATCTCCGTATCTTGGATCATCGGTAGTTCCCAACGTTCGATAAACGCTTCCATCATCAGGCGACCTCTTGTCTCTATACTTTCTTTAGTCCACGTAGTGTATTCTAGCAAATCAAGCTCTAGTTTGCTTAGGCGGTACTCGTGCTTGATAGCATTCTGTATCTTATGCTTTACTCGTTCAAAAGAATTAGATTCACAGCGGTTATACGCTAAGAACATATTCCCTATCGAGTAGCTATAACGGTCTCTATTGACCTTTTGCATCGCGTTAATATCCTTGTACATATTTCGGACTTCATACTCATCATCCTCTGGATAGACTAAGTACACCTTAGGCTCAGTCTGTTCTAGGAGTCCACCTTTACCCTCTTCTATAGTCTTTAGAAAATAGTCTAGTCCTGCCCAAGTCTTAAATCTACTTCCCTTGTGAATATGGCGAATCACTTCTTTCCAACGGAAGTGTTCTACGCGAGTATCCATCAGCATATTGAGCAGATACTCATTATTATGTGCTCGACCGCGCTGATAGTAGAAATTGATATCTCGGTAGGTATCTTCTACATTCAACGTAGAGTTATTCCCTTGCAATAAAAAGCACATAATGTTATGACGCTCCATCGCAAAGAGCAAACGTTCTACACTGCTTAACCTCTCTGTTAGTTCCAGCTCAGATAGTCCGTGGTCTACCTTCACAGGCAAGTCACGCATTAGTACCGCCAACACAAGGTTAAGCATATACTTACCATATCCTCTAGGGAAATTAGTCAAACGCAATAATGACTTCTGTATAGCAGGTGTTGTGATGTAAATGAAGTCCTCATCGCTATCCACAGCATAAGGATTATTAATGAAATACCACAGAGCTACTGCCTTGCGCATACTCTCTAGCCACTGTGTTAGCTCGCTATATTCGGCATAGTTCACTTCATCACTCTGCTGCTCTAACTGAAAGTCAATAGTAAACAAATGCTTCTGATAAGACTTAAAGTCTGTACTGACCATCTTAGAATGCGAAAAATACAACAGCCAAAAAGCCTTTAGGAATGCATCATCGTCCATCGCTTGAGTAGGATTACGACCAAGCCATTTATACACCTCTAGCCAACTCTGATTGACTTTCTTGCGACTGCGGTCAATAGTACTAGCTACCGTTAACTGCTTAGAGACAATATACAAGACTCTATTCTTCAGTCGTTCAAGACTTGACAACTGCTTTCCTCTAAAATTTAGTGTTTCGAAGACCATAGATACATCTAATGGACGCTCCTTAGACTCGTTTAAGTTCAATATAGAGAACAACAAATGCTTAGTAAGCTTATCTATCCAAAAGGCAAGTTCGACTTGTGTAAACGCCTTAATTCTCTCGCTAAAGAATTCCTTAGCAAAAGATAAGTTGTGTGTATACAGCGTCTCTGTCTCCTCTGCATCATACTCAGAGTCATTAAATATCTCTCGGATCAAGTAATTATGTGAGGGCACATCCACGTGATATCCAAAGATATAACGATAACTACCTCCTTCAGTTACTTTAAAGTATTGAGCAGTGAGTTGTTGTTTTAAGGGACTATCTTCCAATGCCATCACTAACTCTGACAGCAAAATAAGAATTGTTGTCAAACGTTGTTGTCCATCGACAATATTAAATCCATCGTAGCTATTCTCCCCTATAAGCAACTTCCCTGATCTAATCCTAAACCCCTCTCTGCGTATACACTCGATATCAAAGTTACTAAAGTCAGTAACAGTCAGAATACCTGTGAAGTGAAAAGCATTGCGGTTGTGATGGGTATTGTTCAGATCACCCCACAACTCTTCTAACTCCTTCTTGGTCCACGAGTAACCTCGCTGATAATCAGGAATACGAAATACTTTACCTCTAAATACTTCTTCGAAAGTGATAATGTTCATAGTAGATGGGCTTACTTAAGGAGAGCAAAAGTAGGTAATATCAGGTAGATGGGCTAATTAGTTTAACTAAAAAGAGCTACCTTATCAGTAGCTCTTTCCTTATATTATTTAAATATTACAGTCTCAACGACCTCTTTGCTCTTGCGTTCTTTTAAGATTATCGTCTTTCTGATTACCTCTTGTTTAGGAGTACCGAAGTATTTATATACCTCGATATACGCCTTAGCTGCTGACTTGGTTCTCATACCACTCTCTGCAAAATAGTTTAGCGAGATCTCATACTTCCCTTCTTTCGCTTTAGGCATAATGTACATCTCAGGTCCGAAACCTCTAGTTACATCTATAGATAATTTACCGCCTAGCTTGGTTGTCTTGTTACTATAACTACACTCTTCATTTGATGGTTCTTTTATATGAAGATCTAAGTCTGTACTGTCTATATTCCAATACGTAAGTACGACTAAATCACTGTTATAATTAGCTCCATAGTAAGAAGCAAAGTCTTTCTTAGCTGTTGCCTCTAGCTGTTGCATAAACATCTTCTCCTTAACAGACCAAGATTCCTTATTCTTGTTTTGTTTCTCTAAGAATGCATTGGCAAACAGTCCGTTTATTTCTCTTATACTTCCATAATTATCTATTCTAAATTGTTTCGAAGCACTAATATAGTAGAACACTGCTGCTAGTTTAGGGTTGTTATCTTCTAAGGCACGTGCCATGTTAAAGTATACTAGCCTATCGTAAACACGAGTATCTAATATCTTTTGTCCCAAATAATAACTGTCATAGCCGCTCTGCATATTCAGCGTATGAGTAAGCAAATCGCGCAATACACTGACATCACTACCATTCTTCTCGATAATCGAACTCATTAACTTCAGCGCATCTGCCTCTGACTGTGTCTTGGCACGCTTAGCTGCTAATATTTGCAGTGCATCGAAAGTCATCTCTTCATTAGCTAATAAGTCTTTTTCCTCTTTCGTTTGACTTTTCTTTTCCCATACTTTAAACACATTCGAAGTAGGGTTAATAGCGAAGTCTTGGTCTTTCATTTCCTTGATGTAGTTGTCTAAAATATCGTCATTACTCTCTAAGATACTTTGTTTTCTCAATAGGGTAATCCAATTCTCAAACGCTTTCTTCGCAGTCAATGGATCGATAGAAATAAACTCTTTAAGCAGTTCTGTTACAGTAAACTCCTTTACAAACTTCTCTGCTGTATCAAAGCTCTTCACCTTATATCTGTCGTAATCAGCTTGAGACTCTAACATCAAGAACGAAGTAAAGTTACTCACTACACTGTAGTAAATAGAGTAATCTACAATAGCGGTCTTTAACTGCTCTCCTATCAAATCTAACTGTGTCAATGCTATCTTACCATACATACGATCAGCTAGATTAGAAGCCACAATTTTCTCTGGTTTAAACTCAAATACTTTAGTACCTGCAGCACCCGAACTTGCTTTAATTTGAATAGGTTTATCTAATGTACCCCTTGCTGCTAGTTGGATAATTTGCCCATCATATAGCTGGGTTACTCCTCCTGACAACAAGATATCCTTAGCTGATTCACTTGACACACTCTCTACCTTCCACGTTTTATATCTAAATGCCTTAGCACTCTCTAACATCTGAGCCTCGCTATTAGCTGTAAAAGAACTCGCCCCTGTATTCGTGCTCAAGTAATCTAACAGCTCTGTATTAGTACCCGACATTCCGGTTTTATACGTATAGATCTTATCTCCTTTATAAATCATATTAGTCAATAAATCACGAGAACTTACTCCCCAATTTAGATCACCATCACTTAATAAGAAGATACTCTTATGCTTGTTTTGTGCTAACCACTTAGGCGCAGAAGCTTCTTTTAAAGCTCTTCCTAAGTCTGTGGCTCCCTCTAAAGAGAGGTTATTCATATAGCTTAATAAATCTTGTCTATTCTTAGCTGTATTACTGATAAATTGTTCTTGATACCATTTAGTACCTAAGTTAAAATTAACTAGCGCAAAACGCTCTATAACCCCTTCATTCTGTGCCAATATCTCATTAACTAGGTTTACCCATATCCCAAATAAAGTAGGATTAGAACTCAGCGAAGTATCTAACATAAACACTGCATCTTTAGATATCGTGTTATCTAGCTCACGAGGCAAGTTGATACGCATCGTACCCGCTACATAATTCTCTCCCTCATTACTTTGAACAAGCGCAATAGCCGAGGCATTGTTTAACTTCACTTTTACCTCTTTCTCCGCAGGGTTAAAGTAGGTTAAGTATTGTTTATTATTGCTCTTTTCTACGATAGCATCTTTAGATGGAGTGATCACATACTGACTATCATCTGCCATAGCTACATCAAGACGCAACTTACTCTTCGCCTCAGGTAAACTCAGAACAAACTCTCTAAAATCAACCCCCTCTATCATATCTACATCATAGCCCACTACGATGTGGTGAAGTTGATTACTCTGCAATGGGAATACTCTACAGCTAAACATATCTGCACCTGACCACTCCATAAGCGCAGGGTCTACCTTTCTGTTTATTGTAGTAAAATAAGCATCCGCAGCAGTTTGTTTCTCTGTTATTTTAGCTTGTTTAGTAGACTTCTGGTCTTCTCTTTTTTGAAGTCCTATGTGAGACAAATCGAAGTTGTCTTTTGAATAATCGTGTAACTTAGCTGCTGGAGTAACGTCTTTGCCTTGTTTATCTCTATCGAAAACTGTTGTTCCTCCAAAGGCAAAATAATAAGGTGAAGCATCCACAGGTAGTTTCAGCTTAAACGTTCCTTCTAGGCCACTCCCTTTTGTGTTATAGAAGTAAGCATCTATCAGTACTCTAATGCGATTACCATCTATCTGCATCGCTATCTGAGCATCCTCTAATGGCAAGAACTCATTATCTCCTATCTCTAGACGCATAGAGTTGTCTTTAAGTGTAGATTTCTTCCAAGTTTCAGTAGAGCCTTCTCTCTTTTGTTTGACTCTCTCTTCCTTTACTATTCTCCTACTACCACTTTGATCTGCGACTTCTGCTGCATCATAACTTACATCAAGCATAGCCGAGGCGCTAATAGGATAACTACTAAGCTTCGCAGAAGCATTCTTATTACTACTTCTACTCTCTCTCATAGAAGATCTATCCTCTGAGTAACCAGTTACCACCACTTCCTCTAGTTGATCAGTAGAGGCTTCTAAATTAACTTCGTAATAGTCTTTATTCTTCACTATCTTAACTTCCTTGTCTTTCATCCCAACAAAAGAAACGACAATAGAAGTATTCTCTGCATCACTAACAGTAATGGTAAACTTTCCTTCAAGGTCTGTATAGACTCTATTATCAGTTCCCTTTTCCATAACTATAGCACCAGGTAACTCTATGCCACTTTCTTTGACTATTCCCTTTATAGTCCTAGTTCCTGCTAGTACTGTCAAGCTACAGCATAGCAACATAAATAAGCAAATAATCTTTTTCATAGCGAGCGTATTATTTATATATTCATTAAATTTAACACATATTAAACAATAATAACGCAATAATTACATATTATTACTACACCTCACAAAAAAAAAGCCCATCTAACATTAGATGAGCTTATATAACTAAAAGTGAATACTATCTATACTCTGGGCTTAGATAATCCATTACTTCTTTTATGTTTTCTATTTTTCTAAATTTAGGATAAGGAAGTTCTGTTTCTACTACTTCGTGTGCCCAAGTCACGTGAAATGGTATATGTAATGCTGACCCTCCTAACTCTAACACGGGTATAATATCCGACTTGACTGAATTACCCACCATTAAGAACTCCATAGGAGTAGCTGACAACTTAAACAATAGTTTAGCATAATCTGCCATCTGCTTATCACTCATCACTTCTACATGATTAAAATACTGTGATAAACTAGAGTTAGCCAACTTGCGCTCTTGGTCTAACAAGTCCCCTTTAGTCGCTAAGACTAATTTATACTTGCCGTCTAGTTGTGCTAGTGTTTCTTCCACTCCGTCTAATAGCGTGATTGGTTTATCTATTAAGTTATGTCCTAAAGCTAATATATTGCGCACTAGCACATCATCCATGCGATTACCCGTGATTTGAGTACCTGTCTCTAGCATACTCAATAAAAAGCTCTTGGCTCCGAATCCATAGCGATCAAGGTTTCTCATCTCTGTCTCAAACAACACTTTAGACACCTGCTCCGCAGACAGATAATCTTTTAGCAACACACAGAATTCCTGCTCCGTTTCTTGGTAATATATCTCGTTATTCCACAGGGTATCATCAGCATCAAATGCAACCACTTTTATGTCTTTACTCATCATTTCTATTTATTATGTAGTCAAATATAGAAGTGTTACTTCTATTGTAAAAAGACATTTGTCTTATACAACATCCTTTCTCTACTTCTATTTTCTCTGACTCAAATCTACTCTGTTAGAATCACTAATCGCTGTCCACTAGATAGCGGCTTATCCCAAACCTCACCTATCTCTTGCCAATTATAACTTACAGACACAATGTATTACCGATTGTGCCGTAGGGGCGAATTGCAATTCGCCCGCACCACAAATTCACTTCGCCCGCACAACGAATGCCACGCATCGTGAATTGTTCGTCCCAACCGTTAAATGGTATATTGTGCGTCAATTATAAACGGGCGAATTGCAATTTGTCCAATCCATTATACGGCATATTGCGTGTCCAATTATAAACGGGCGAATTGCAATTTGTCCAATCCATTATACGGCATATTGCGTGTCCAATTATAAACGGGCGAATT
>JBOFGJ010000626.1:0-4868 GCA_051649065.1 Flavobacterium sp.
GCACTTTCTCCATTAATGAAAAAACTAATGCAAGAAGTTAGATAGTTTATATCTACTCTAATATACAGAAGCGTCTTAGGTAACTAAGGCGCTTTTTTTGTACAATATTTTCAATAAACAAACAAAAGCAATGAAACGAACCTATACTCCTTTCTTATCTTTTAAGATTTAATTAACAATACTTACAATATCTGATCTATACTCTACGTTCTAACAAGAACTAAAACTTAGACATGTATAAATCAACCTATTACTTAGTTATCACACTATTCTTATGTGTTATTGGATATTCACAAGATACCAATTACACCATCACTTATTTAAAAACTACAACGTCTGATGCTCATATCATCTCAGCAGAAGACAAACTATACATTAGCCCTAAAGAAGATAAAAGTCTATACATTATTGGTAAATACAAAATCACTAAAGAGCCTCCAAAAAAGCCAAATGTAATAGTAATTTACGATAAACAAGACTTTGAAGAATTCTTCTACTTTGACTTTAAGAAGAACCATCTCTATTCAAGAATAAAGCCTTGGGAAGCGCGATACTTTATCAAGGAAGATATTCCTCAAATGGATTGGCAACTACACGATGAGACCAAAACCAATGCAGAACAGATAACCCTTCACAAGGCTACATTAAGCTTTAGAGGGAGAAACTATACGGCGTGGTACTCTACTGACTATCCTGTACAAGTAGGCCCTTGGAAGTTCAATAACTTACCTGGTTTAGTATTTGAACTCTATGATGATGAAAACAGATACCATTGGAGTATACAGAATATAGAAGTCAACAAGTTCAAGATATTACCTTTTAGATATGACGTTAGTCGTGCCAACGAGTCTATCCAATCTTTTCAAGAGAAGTATTACAAAGAACTTGATAGAGTAGTTAATGGCCCTCATCGAAATCCTTTTGGCAATATACCCGGCGTAGAAATACTTGAGGTCATCACAGATCCTAATGAACTTGATCGTTTAAAAAACAGTGATCTCGAGCGAAAATATGAGTGGGAAGAATAACATCTCACTCGTCTTATATTAACTCTATTACCATGAGAACATATCAACTACTTTTCTTCATTATCTTCTCTTTTATTGGATATTCCCAAGAGACAAATTATATCATTACCTATCAAATAAATTATAGTATTAATACAAAAAGTGAATGGAAAGACAAACTATATATTGATTCTAAAAATAATAAAAGCATCTACATTGTCAGTGATAAACATTTTCCGTCTATAGCAGAAGAAGATAAAGATCCTGATATTATACACATTACTGAAAACACTAAACCCTAAGAAGAAATTTTCTATTCTGACTATAAAACCAACTTACTCTACTCAAGAGTATCCCCTTGGCGTAAAGTTTATTTTATCAAAGAGCCAATATCAGAAATGAACTGGCAATTACATGATAAAACCAAGACTAATAATGAAAACATTAAACTTCATAAAGCCACTATAAACTTCAGAGGAAGAAACTATACTGCGTGGTATTCTATAGACTATCCAATACATATCGGTCCATGGAAGTTTAATAACTTACCTGGTCTTGCTTTTGAGATTACAGAAGAAGATAAACAGTATCACTGGCAATTAACCAAAATAGAACTAAACACTTTTAAAGTACTTCCAATGAAATACGATATCTCTCGTGCTACTATGACTCTACAAACTTATCTAACGAGTTATCAAGCCGAGGTAGAGAATTATGATATGGGGTTATCTAGATTATTTGGCAGTATACCTGGTGTAGAAGTATTAGAAACAATTACTGATGGGAATGACTTTAAAAAATCTAGAAATATGGACTTAGAGCGAAAATATGAGTGGGAAGAGTAACATAATGATCCTATTAATACTCCTGTGTACTTACCTAAGTCAAGCACAGCATATCTCTACACGACTACTAGATAGTCAGGGTGTAGAGATAATCCGTGCCACAGTATTTCTACAAGACCAAAACAATAAAACCTTAGCGTATACCTCATCTAACAATGAAGGACTAGTAGAGTTTAAAAACATAGCGAACCACCCTACTGCCTCTCAACTTACGATACAAAAAGTAGGAATAGAGAAAACGACTATCGCCCTAGATGCAACTAAAAACAACTATGGTATAAACTCGCCTCTATACCTACTCCCTTCTGCTGAAGTACTCAACGAAATTACCATTAAGGCTACTTCTCCCATCACAGTAAAGAAAGATACTGTAGTCTATAATGTCAAACAATTATCTAAAGGAGACGAACGCGTGATAGAAGACTTACTTAAGAACTTACCTGGACTTGAAATCAGTGTAGATGGTAAGATCAGTGTGAACAATCAAGAAGTAGAGAAGGTCATGGTAGATGGCACAGACTTCTTCGATAGAGGATACAGAGTGCTGACTAAGAACATGCCTGTCAATCCAGTAGAAGAAGTAGAACTATTACAAAATTATTCGGAGAACAAACACCTGACAGATCTAAACCCTGCTAAGAAGCTAGCACTTAACCTTAAACTCAGTGAAGAGGCTAAGCGTGTATGGTTTGGCAATGTAGAGGTGGGAGCTGGTGTACGCGATAAGGAGGTACATGGTGCAAGATCAAACATCATGAACTTTGGCAAAAAGACGAAGTTCTACTCTATCTTACAGTCTAACAATATTAGCTATGATGCTACGGGCGACCTTAACTCGTTTCTAAATAGTAATAAAGGGGAAATAGCAACTTCTACTACTCTATCTAAGCCTATCAATATTGACAATATCTCGCTAAGTCTCAGAAACCATCGATATAAGGATAACAATAACCAATTTGCTTCTATCAACACGGCTGTGACTCTATCTCCTAAAGTAGAAGTGAGAATATCAGGACTGTTTAATAAAGAGACTCTACTAGGCAAAAGGTCTATGGACCAGACTCTATATACTCCTGATCACTCCTATCACAATATAGAAATGATGAACAATAAAAACAGAAGTAACTTCTCATTTTTAAAAGGAGATATGGTCTACGATATCAATAAAACCTCTACACTGAAATATGATCTAAAAGGCAATATCTCAAACACAAAGATTAATAGTGAAGTACGCTACAACGATATTCCGAATAATCAAGCTCTAGACAATGAGAACAAAAGAGTAGAACAAAATCTAGAGTACACCACTAAGCTATCTGATAAACAAGCTTTAGTACTGAGCTATAAGAATATCTATGAGCAGAACACTCAAGATTATATCAATACGCCTAATATCTATATACAGGATGCGAAAGCGTCATTCAGTCAACTCGTTCAGAATAAAATGAACTATCACACTGTACAGGCTAGTTATAAAGGAATGATAAAAGGTAATCACCTACTTCATCTCACGCTAGGTAATACGAATACGAACACACATCTCTACAGTCTAAACAACTTAGCAGATGATGACACCTATACTAACAAGAATAACTCAACCTTAAAAGTAAACGAACTCTATGCAAAGGCATTAACGAAGATGACATGGGGTACGTGGAGTATGGGGACAAGTATCTCGGCTTCCTTATTTAACAATAAACTCAAATCAATAACTACGAATAACAGCCTTCAAAAGTTAGTCATAAGCCCACACTTCTCTATCGAGAAAAGAATTAATGACAAGAACAAAATAGACATCTATTATAAATATGGTTATACTAATATCAATGCTGCCAAAACCTATGATGGGTATATACAGACATCGTATAGAAGCTTCTTAAGAGGAACTACGAACCTGGATCCTTTCACAAATAATGCAGTAGGTCTGACTTATACATTAGGCAACTACCACGATAGGTCATTCTCTACAGTGACGATATCGTATAATAAGTACAACGACTTTTATACACAGAATAACTATATCTATCCTACTCATACGAAGAGTAGTATATCTACCATAAAGAACAATGAGAGCTACTTCATACTAGCCTCTACAGAATATTATTTCCAAAAGCTAAAACACAACCTAAAACTGAGTCTAAACACCAATCAAGCTGACTTCTATAACACGCTAAATGATTCTGAGACGAGGCGTGTAAGAAGCACATCACTTACCTATGGAATAGAACTGAAGTCTAACCTTAGATCAAGATTTAACTATGCCGTAAGTACGAATTGGTTTACTACGTATATGAACATTATTAGCACTGAGCGCTTTATAGATACAGAAACTAAACTGACTGCAAAGTATAAGCTAAAAGACGTATTCTACCTAAACCTTATCAGTGAGTTATATTCTTTCGATAAGGTAGCTCCTAGTCGTAAGTATTACACCTTTTTAGACTTTAATATTGCGTATATCCCTAATAAGTCGAAGTGGAACACTCGTCTAGAGTTAACGAACCTCTTTAATACTAAGACGTACGCAAACTACTCTTTAACAGACTACAGCAACACCTCCACGACCTATAAGCTATTAGGAAGACAACTACTACTCAGTGTTAACTATTCATTTTAAATATAATAAAAGCGTCTTAGGCAACTAAGGTGCTTTTTTTGTACAATATGTCAATGAACGTCTGAGCTTATCTCTAACCATATGGCAAGCCTATAAAATCCACCAATACCCATTCTAAACACTAACTCTTTTGACTCTAGATGACTACTAATGCCTTCTTATGTTTGCAGATAGTGGGACACAGTATAATAACTATCCAAAACAACTCCATAAAAAATCACCATAGCGCCATCACAAAAAAACAAAATCACAAAAAAAATATTTGTCAACTAAAATATACGACTTAACTTACCCCTCTTAATTTAAAACATCCTAATAACCATGTCTGAGAATAATAAATCATTTGGACAAACCTTAACTTCATTTAATAAAAACTTCTGGATAGCCAGCTTTATGGAG
>JBOFGJ010000627.1:0-1237 GCA_051649065.1 Flavobacterium sp.
AGAGCTTAAAGTTTTTAGCAGAAAACGATATCAAAAACAAACAAGCCTATACAGAACTCTATTTCACAAAGCAAGACAGCCTGCAGACTATCGATAGACAAACTAGAAACAAATTTGCTAGAATCGCATACGAGACTAGCGAAATATCAAAACAGAACGACCACCTAAATCAGAGAAACTCCCATCTTATTAGCATTATCTTATTAGTGGCGCTACTGTCTTTTATTCTATTTGTTGTCTTTAGCCTTCAGATGAAAAACAAGAAGCTACTTTATAAACAAAAAGACCAACAGGCCATACAGCAAATCCAAACCCTACTTTTACAGCAACAGAGAATCGCTAATAAAACCAAGATAAAAGAACGCAAAATAATAGCCAAGAACCTTCACGATTCTATTATCAACAGAGTCTTTACCCTGCGTATTAATCTAGAGCAACTCCCAAGTCAGGCCAAAGAGGAAAAAGAAAAGTTAATTGAACAACTAAAACAGATCGAAACACAAACAAGAGCGCTCTCACATGATATGCACAAAACCTTATTTTGCCCAGAACAGGACTTTGGACAAATTCTAGAAGATATTGTAAAGGCTCAAAAGAACTCTTTCCAGACTGCTTTTAACTGCTCTATTGACAAACTTATTTATTGGGATGTGTACTCGCTTTACCAAAAGGCGCAGCTTTATCTAATACTTCAAGAGCTGCTTCAAAATGTAAATAAACACGCCAAAGCCACTACATGTCTTGTGCTATTTATACTTAAGGACAATCATATACAGCTAAGAGTGCATGATAATGGTATAGGTATAGATCCTAAAAAAGTAAAGAAAGGACTAGGCTTTAAAAACATTACCCACAGACTAAAAGCACTAAATGGAACCCTATCAATATCAAGTGAGCATAACACAACTACGGTAAGTGTAAAAATTCCATACTTGCCAAAAGAAAAACAAAGCTAATTACAGCTTTACCTCAAAAACAATACAAAACCTAATAAAACCCCAATTCTTATGAGAATATTACTAGCCGATGACCACCTAATGACCCTTGAAGGCTATATCTCTATTTTAAATAAAGAAGCCAATACCTATTTAAAAGCCCAATCTTGTAAAGAGCTATATAAGCAAATACTAAAACTTGACTATCTAGACCTAGCCATAATAGATCACGATATGCCAGGATACGAAAAAGAAAACCTTCACTCTGGTCTTGACTGCTCTTTGCTGATTAAAGAAAAGTT
>JBOFGJ010000628.1:0-10010 GCA_051649065.1 Flavobacterium sp.
TAGCTATTAAAGATAGAGGAGGGATATTACCAGCAGGACACTTTGCTAATGCTGCTTATTGGTTAGATGGAACTACTGGAGATTGGATTACGAGTACATATTATATGAAAGATTTGCCTAAATGGGTAAAGTCTTTTAATAAAGAGAAACTGGCAGATAAATACTTTAAAAAAGGATGGAGTACATTATATCCTATCAAATCATATGTATTGAGCATAGCTGATGATAATGTATACGAAGAGCCATTTAAAGGAGAAGATAAGCCTGTGTTTCCACGTGACTTAATGAAGTTAAAGAAAGACAATGGTTATGATTTGATAAAAGCAACACCATTTGGTAACTCATTAACACTTGATTTTGCTAAAGCAGCTATAGATAGTGAGGATTTAGGAGCTAACCCTGCAGGAGTAACAGATTTCTTAGCAGTTAGTTTATCTTCTACTGATTATGTAGGACATCAGTTTGCTATTAATTCTATTGAAGTAGAAGATACTTATTTAAGATTAGATGCTGATTTAGGAGAGTTTTTAAGCTATTTAGATAAGAAAGTAGGAAAGGGAAACTATACTTTATTCTTGACAGCTGACCATGGAGCTGCACATAACCCTAAATATTTCCAAGATATTAAAGGTAATGCAGGATACTTTAATACTGCAGAAGCGAAGACAGTGCTGAATGGTAAGTTAGAGAAGAAGTTTGGTCAAAAAGAAATCATTAAGAGTCTTACTAATTACCAAGTTCATTTAAATAATACTTTAATTGAAGAAAAAGACTTAGAAGAAGATGATATCAGAGAGTACATCGTTAGAGAGATGAAAAAGCTTGAAGGTATTGCGTTCGTTACAGATATGGATAATGCTGCTACTGCTGCTATTCCCGCTAAAATCCGTGAGCGTATTGTCAATGGATATAATATCAAGAGAAGTGGAGTTATTCAGTATATATTAGAACCACAATGGTATAGTGGAAGAAAAGATAGCAAAGGAACTACTCATGGTACTTGGGGATCTTATGACGCACATATTCCAGCAGTATTTATGGGATGGGGTGTTAAACCAGGAAAAACTACACGTGAGACACATATGACAGATATAGCACCAACTATCGCTGAAATATTAAAAATAGAAGTTCCTAATGGAAACATTGGTACTTCTATACACGAAGCTGTAGATGTAAAATAAGATTTAGATCAATAAATAAAAAATCGCTTATAGTAATATAAGCGATTTTTTTGTTGCTATAATTTAGATTGGATTTTAATAAGGGAGAATGAAATATATTTTATAGATTTGAGACATAGACATAAAAACACTAATAGATGAAAAAAAGATACTTACTTTTTGGTTTTGTTTTTGCTGTAAGTGCTTCAATGCATGCGCAGTTTAAAACAGTAACTAAAAAAGACGCTAATGGGTTCTCATACGAGTATGTAGAAAATGACCCAGCAAAAGCTAGAGTTTATACTTTAGGCAATGGTCTAAAGGTTTATTTAGCGCAGAATCACGATGAGCCTCGTATACAGACGTACATTCCTGTTCGTACAGGTTCTAATAATGATCCAGAAGATAGTACTGGATTAGCACACTACCTTGAGCACATGGTATTTAAAGGTACTTCTAAATTAGGTACTGTAAACTGGGCTAAGGAACAAGAGTTAATTAAACAAATCTCTGATTTATACGAGCAACATAAAGCTGAGAAGGATGTTGAGAAGAAAAAAGCTATCTATAAAAAGATAGATGAGATTTCTAAAATAGCATCTCAGTATGCAGTGGCTAATGAATATGATAAGGCAGTAGCTTCTATTGGTGCTACAGGAACTAATGCTCACACTTGGTTTGACGAAACTGTATATCAAAATACAATTCCATCTAATGAGTTAGAGAAGTTTTTATTGATTGAGAGCGAGCGCTTCTCTGAATTAGTATTGCGTTTATTTCACACTGAATTAGAAGCAGTATACGAAGAGTTTAATAGAGGACAAGATAATGATTCATGGGCTTCAAACGAGGCAATGATGAAGTTATTATTCCCAGCTTCTCACTATGGTACTCAAACAACAATAGGAACTTCTGATCACCTTAAGAACCCTTCTATGGTGGCTATTAACAACTACTTTAACCAATATTATGTTCCTAATAATATGGCAGTAGTATTAGTAGGTGATTTAGAATTCGAACCAACGATTAAAATGGTTAATGCTTATTTCGGTTCTATGAAAAAAGCAAATCAACCTGCTGAGTATATTGCTAAAGAAGCACCATTAACGAAGATACAAGTTAAAGATATATATAGCCCACAAGCAGAGCGCGTTGAGATTGGTTTTCGTTTAGGAGGTATCCAAACTAAGGATGCTATATACTTAAACTTGATTGATATGCTATTAAGCAATGGACAAGCGGGTATTATTGATCTTGATATAAACCAAAAACAAAAAGCTTTATATGCAGGTAGTTCTCCTATGGTTATGAAGGACTATTCAGTGCACCAACTTACTGGTATGCCTAATGAAGGTCAAACAGTAGAAGAGGTGAAAGATCTTTTATTAGCTCAAATAGAGAAGCTAAAAAATGGTGAGTTTGACGAGTGGTTATTAGAAGCTGTAGTGAATGACTTCCGCAAAAACTCTATGGAAGCTTTAGAAAGTAATGAAGCAATGGCTACTGAGATGTATCAAGCTTTTATCAATGGTCGTACATGGGAACAATCAGTATCTGATTTGGATCGTATGTCTAAAGTGAGCAAACAAGAGATTATAAATTTCGTAAAAGAGAACTATAAGGATAACTATGTGATTATCTATAAACGTCAAGGTGAAAATAAAGATCTAGTACGCGTAGAGAACCCTGGTATCACTCCAATTGATTTAAATAGAGAAAGTGAATCTGAATTCTATAAACGTCTTAAAGGTATAGCTGTTAAGGAGATTGCACCTGTGTTTGTTGATTTTAATAGTGCCATTCAGAAAGAGAAAATTGGAAAAGGAAATAGTCAATTATACTCTATTAAGAATACTACAAATGATCTAGCAACAGTTACTTATATTACAGAAGTGGGATCTGATAATGATAACAAATTATCTTTAGCGATTAGCTACCTAGATTACTTAGGGACTAGTAAATATTCGGCTGCTGATATTAAAAAAGAGTTTTATAAATTAGGTGTGTCTTATGGAATTAGTACAGGTACTGATAAGACATATATCACTGTAAAAGGTCTAAAAGAGAATATACCAGCAGGAATTAAGTTACTAGAACATTTAGTGACGGATGCTAAGGCAGATACTGAAGCTTATGAGAATATGGTAGATCAAATTCTTAAGGGGCGTAGTGATGCTAAATCAAGCAAAGGAGGAATTCAACGCGCTCTTAATAGTTATATCGTATCTAATGGACAATTAAGCCGTTTTAAAGATATTTTAAGTGAAAAGGAATTGAAGTCTATTAAACCAACAGAATTAGTTGGATTAGTGCATAACTTCTTTGACTATAATAACGATGTTTTCTACTATGGTAATGATAAGGAGAAAACGAAAATGGCTATTGTAGAGAATCACAATTTAGGAAAAGGTAAGAAAGTACCAACTGCTAAAGTTTATCCAGAACCAGCTACTGATGGTACACTATATTTCGCTCCTTATGATATGGTTCAAGCTGAGATTACTTATAGAGCAAGAGAAGGTAAGTTTAATAAAGACTTGTTAGCAACGAGTTCTGTATTTAATAACTATTTCGGTGGAGGTATGGCTTCTGTTGTATTCCAAGAGATTCGTGAATCTAAGTCATTAGCATATTCTGCATATGCATATTATTTAAATGCTTCTAAGGCTGATAAATATAACTATGTAATGGCTTATGTAGGAACTCAAGCTAATAAGTTAGCACAAGCTGTTGAGGCTATGATGGAATTAATGAATGATATGCCTCAAGGAGAGAGTCAGTTCCAAAATGCTAAGAATACAGTACTTAAAAATATCGCTACTCAACGCTATACTAAAGCACAGATCTTTACTTATTGGTTAAGTCTAAAAGAGAAAGGTTTAGACTATGATATCAATAAAGATATTTATAACCAAGTAGAGAAAATGCAGATGACTGATCTAGTTGCTTATTTTAATAAATATGTGAAAGGCAAAACTTTTAACGTAGGTCTATTAGGTAAGAAAGAAAACTTAGACTGGGAAGCGGTTAAGAAAATGGGTAAAGTAAAAGAACTTAGCCTAGAAGACTTATTCGGGTACTAGAATTAGGTATATAATAATATAAAAGGGCTTTACACTTTGTGTAAAGCCCTTTTATATTATTTAAATACTAAGAATCAAGTAATTCGATTAACTCTAGTCCTTGTTTTATTGATTTTACATTCTTGAATGTAAGGAGTAGTCGTAAGCCGTTCTTAGTTTGCTTTTCTTTCATCTCACATAGATTAGATCTCTGTTGTATGAATAGAAGTGCCTTTCTAAATTTAGCTGATTGATAGTAGTCTGACTGTTGGTCTCCTAAGAAATAACAGATCATTTTACCTTGTTTCATCACTACTTTTTCTATTCCCATATTAGCAGCGTGCCATTTGATACGCAAGCTATTTAATAATGCTACAGCCTGACGTGGCAATGCTCCGAATCGGTCTATTAAGCGTTGTTGATATTCTTGTAATACTTCTTCATCATCTATTGTACTTAACTCATTATACAGGTTAAGACGCTCTGTAATGTTGTTGATATACTCATCAGGGAATAATATCTCGAAGTCTGTATCTATCTGCGTATCCTTGACGAATACCTTATTTTCTTCCTTGTTTTCTTCTTCGTATAGATCTTTAAATTCGTTCGCTTTAAGCTCTTCAATAGCCTCTTGCATAATCTTCTGATAGGTCTCAAAACCTATTTCATTGATAAAACCACTTTGTTCACCACCTAAGATATCACCAGCTCCCCTAATTTCAAGATCTTTCATAGCGATATTTAGTCCACTACCTAGATCGCTAAACTGCTCTAAAGCCTGTATTCTCTTACGTGCATCTTCTGTCATCACAGAGTAAGGAGGACAGATAAAGTAACAGAACGCTTTCTTATTGCTTCGACCCACACGACCTCTCATTTGGTGTAAATCTGATAGCCCGAAGTTGTTTGCATTGTTTATCAATATAGTATTTGCATTAGGTACATCTAATCCACTTTCAATAATGGTTGTAGCAACAAGTACATCAAATTCCCCATTCATAAAAGCAAGCATTAACTCCTCTAGCTTTTTACCTTCTAGTTGACCGTGTCCGATACCTATTTTAGCATCAGGAACTAGGCGTTGTATCATACCTGCTACCTCTCTGATATTCTCTATGCGATTATTGATGAAGTAGACTTGACCACCGCGTTCTATCTCATAAGACACTGCATCTCTAATCACTTCTTCATTAAATCCGACTACATTTGTCTCTATCGGATACCTATTCGGCGGCGGAGTATTTATCACAGATAAGTCACGTGCTGCCATTAACGAGAACTGTAATGTACGTGGAATAGGTGTAGCTGTCAGCGTTAACGTATCTACATTTTCTGAAATAGTCTTAAGCTTATCTTTTACTGCTACTCCGAACTTTTGTTCTTCATCTATTATTAATAAACCTAGATCTTTAAAGACAATGCCTTTATTTACTAACTGATGTGTGCCAATCAGAATGTCTATTTTACCAGCCTCTAAGTCTTGTAATATTTCTGTTTTTTGCTTAGCAGTTCTAAATCTATTGATATAAGATACACGTACAGGCATATCCTTAAGACGCTCACTAAAAGTTTGGTAATGTTGGAAAGCTAAGATAGTCGTAGGAACAAGTACGGCTACTTGTTTACCATTATCAACCATTTTGAAGGCTGCTCTAATCGCTACCTCTGTTTTCCCAAAACCGACATCACCACAGACTAGGCGATCCATCGGTCTCTCAAGTTCCATATCTGCTTTGACTTCTTGAGTTGCTTTTAGCTGATCTGGAGTGTCCTCATAGATAAACGAACTTTCTAGTTCATGCTGTAAATAACTGTCTGGTGCACATTGAAATCCTTTTTGTAATCTGCGTTTAGCGTATAGTTGTATCAGATTAAAGGCAATGTGTTTTACACGAGCCTTAGTCTTATTCTTTAAGGTCTTCCACGCTGCAGACCCCAATTTGTGAATCTTAGGTACAGCGCCATCTTTACCTGTATATTTTGATATTTTATGTAGAGAGTGTATACTCACATAGACGATATCATTATCAGCATATACTAACTTGATTGCCTCTTGTGTTTTTCCTTCTACTTGTATTTTTTGCAATCCTCCGAACTTTCCTATACCGTGGTCTATATGTGTGACATAATCCCCTACTGATAACGAGTTAAGCTCTTTTAGTGTTATTGTTTGTTTTTTAGTATAACCATTCTTAATACTAAACTTGTGGTAACGTTCGAATATTTGATGATCTGTATAACAAACTAATTGCTTTTCCTCATCGATAAACCCCTCGAATATGGGCATTACTACCGTTTCAAATGCTTGAACGATTTTGTGGTTGTCATCTTCTTTTAATGATTCGAAGATGTCTCTAAAGCGCTTAGCTTGATTCCCGTTAGAACAGAATAAGTAGTTATAGAACCCATTATCTGTGTTTTCATTTAAGTTGCGCGCTAGTAAATCGAACTGCTTGTTAAATGAAGGTTGAGGTTTTATGTGGAATTCTACTGTTTTGTTGATCTCTAGTAGTTTCGTATCGTTTAATTCTAACAAAGTGAACAACTCTAATTTATGCAAGAAAGACTGTCCATCTAAGAACATATCTTTAGGCTCTTTATGCTTTAAATCTTTATTGAGTTTCTCAAAAGTAGTAGTAGCTCTCTCAAAGTGTCTATCTAGTTGATCTATGATCAGAGCTGTATTCTGTGTTAGAACCACAGTCTTCTCAGAGATATAGTCTAAAAAACTCTCTCTATTCTCTGCTGAGAATTTATTCTCAACATTGGGGATAATTGTTATCTTTTTTTGTTTTTCTACAGATAGCTGTGTCTCTACATCGAAAGTACGGATACTATCAATTTCATCTCCAAAGAACTCTAGGCGATAAGGATGGTCATTAGAGAATGAAAATACATCGATAATACCACCGCGTACAGAGAACTCTCCTGGCTCAGCCACGAAATCTACTCGTTTAAAGTTGTATTCAAATAGTACTTCATTGACATAATCTATAGATAGTTTATCTCCTTGATGTACTTTTAATGTATTCTTTTCTAAGACTTTTTTAGTGACTACTTTCTCAAATATCGCCTCAGGATAAGATACAATAATAGCTGGCTTCTTACGAGAGCTGATTCTATTTAGTACCTCTGCACGTAGCAAGACATTGGCGTTATCTGTTTCTTCTATTTGATAAGGTCTTTTATAAGAGCCCGGATAGAAGAGAACATCAGTCTTATTCACTAATGTCTCTAAGTCGTTTAAGTAATAGGCTGCTTCTTCTTTATCATTAAAGATTAATAAGAATGGAGTGTCTAACTGACTAAACAGGCTTTCTATTTGAAACGAAATAGCAGAGCCTATTAACCCCTTTAGATATATTTTATTTCCTCGAGACTGTAAGTCTTGAATAAGTTGTTTGGTTTTAGAAGAGTCTTGAAAGCGTTGTTTAATATCCATTATTCCGTCTGATTTTCTGTTGTAGGGTTAGCTAATCTCTCAGCACTTATTGCTTCTATTAATTCAGCTTCTCCTTCTTCTTTAGGAACGCTCGCTTTTCTAATAGTCTCTTCCATTTGAGCCGTTAACAATCTAAAAGCTCTGTTGGTGTATTTTATATTGTAATCAAGTTTCTTTATATCGATAGGTTCAACTTCTAAGAACATATTTAGGTTGTTTAAAGAAGTCTGAAGTAATGCTACTCTAGCTTTAATATCTGGAAGATCTAACTCCTTTGGATATTGTTGATAACTAAGAGAAGATAGCAATTCTGATAATCTAGCTGATCTCTTTTGAAATTCACCTATTGCCGATACTGGTTTTAATCTAACCTCTTGAGCAAGTTCTTGCCAAGGCTTCCATTCTTTAAGGATAGAATCTAGCTGTGGTGTAAGAGACGGAAAACGCAAGTTCCAATTCTTAGTCAAGAAGTCGTAAACACTATCATTGTGTTGAGCTATTTTAAGTTCTTGTTCTTTAGCGAACTTCTCTTCATCTTTACAAGAGAAGCTCAAGATAGATACTAAGAATAATACAGGTATGATTATATATGAGTTGCTTTTCATCTTTCAAAAGTTTTATGCGCCAAATTTACAAAGTTATATGCTATTTTATATCACTTGCATTGTCAGATTGTTATAAAAGCTATAAAGTTGTAGTAATGTTAGTCAGTAAAATTGATTTGTTATCGTAGTTAAACTATATTTGTGTACTTTTTAAATACACAAACGATGGGAACCAAAATCCTTATAATTGGAGCTTGCGGACAGATAGGTTCAGAGCTAACGCTTAAATTAAGAGAAGTTTATGGAAGTGATAATGTGATCGCTTCAGATATTAGAGAAGGCAATGAAGCTCTTATGAGTTCAGGCCCTTTTGAAACAGTAAACGCTATGGAATTCGATGCTGTTGCTGCAGTAATCGAGAAACACCAAGTAGAAGAGGTTTATTTAATGGCTGCGTTATTATCCGCAACTGCTGAGAAAAACCCTGCATTCGCTTGGGATCTTAATATGAATTCGTTGTTCCATGTTTTGAACCTTGCTAAAGAAGGGAAGATTAAAAAAGTATTTTGGCCATCATCTATTGCTGTTTTTGGACCAACTACACCTAGAAATAATACACCTCAATATACTGTTATGGAACCTAGTACTGTGTATGGTATCTCTAAACAAACGGGAGAGCGCTGGTGTGAATATTACCATAACAAATTTGGAGTAGACGTAAGAAGTATTCGTTACCCTGGCCTAATCTCTTGGACTACACCTCCAGGTGGTGGTACTACAGATTATGCAGTAGATATATTCTATAAGGCAATCGAAGATAAGCACTATGACTGTTTCTTATCAGATGAAACTGGTCTTCCGATGATGTATATGGAAGATGCTTTAAATGCTACTGTAGGTATTATGCAAGCGAAGAAAGAGGATGTTAAGATTCGTTCTTCTTATAACTTAGGTGGTATTTCTTTTACACCAAAAGAGATTGCAGCTGAAATCACTAAGCATATTCCTGATTTTACTATCGAATATAACCCTGACTTTAGACAGGCTATCGCTGATAGCTGGCCAGCTAGTATCGATGATACTTCTGCACAGCAAGACTGGGGATGGAAGCACAAGTATGACTTAACTTCTATGACAGAAGTAATGTTAGAAAACTTAACTAGAGAATTAAAAAAATAATAGTTCTATTATAGAAAGAAGCCAGCTATATGCTGGCTTTTTTTATATTTTGCAGTTGGTTAATCTGGGTTAAAACAGCAGTTTTTATCTTATTGTTACTTATATAATTATGGAATTAAGCGGTTTTATTGCCTTTTGGCAATTCTTTATTTTGTTCTTGATAGGACTTATGCTTTATAGTCTATATCACTTAGGGAAGTCAAGTTTAGATAGCAGACAGAAGCTTGTCTGGTGTCTCGTTATTATATTTATTCCTTTTGGCTTTGTCGCCTATCTACTAGCAAAGCCTTATAAAAGCCAAAAAAGTCAGCAATAAGCTGAGTTTTTTGGATAGAAGTGCAAAAAACAGTGTACTGGCTTGTTTGCCAAGTCTGGTGTATAGATTATGCTGATTCTGGGTTAAAAGAAGTAGAGGGGAAATGAATACTTGAATTCAAGAGTACAGCATAAGCTTACTTGTAAAACTAGAGGTATTACTAAGGTTATGTGACCTTTATACAGCCCCTTCAACACTTCTTCAACATTACCACATCATTGTTACACAATAAGTCCTTTTTACTGAAGAATTCTTGACTCACTCTTGACTCAGATAGCTTGATTAGTTCTCAACTTTTGGCACAGA
>JBOFGJ010000629.1:0-1581 GCA_051649065.1 Flavobacterium sp.
TCTTTTTCTAACATTTCGTTATCTCTCATAATTCCTTCTTATCAATTAATTGATTTGTTCATATAGCATTCAAAAGTCTAAAAAAAAACCTAATAAACCAACTAATTATAACAATTCTTTTTCATTTAATTGTTTTTGGTATAGCTCACTGTAGTACCCTGCTGTATTTATAAGTTTGTCATGTGTTCCCTGTTCCACTATTTTACCATTGTCAAGAACTATAATCTGGTCTGCATTTTTAGCAGAAGACACTCTATGTGTTACGATTAGAGTGGTGATATCTTTACTGTGTTTCTCTAGGTTTTGAAGAATTTTCTCTTCAGTTTCTGTGTCCACAGCTGATAAAGCATCGTCTAATATTAAGATAGGAGCATCTTTGATTAGTGCTCTAGCGATAGAAACACGTTGTTTTTGACCTCCAGACAGCGTTAATCCTCTTTCTCCTAATATTGTGTTATATCCCTCATTAAACTGTACAATGTTTTCGTGTACTACAGCTTTCTTCGCTACTTCGATTATTTCTTCATCTGTAGCGTTTTCTTTACCGAATCGGATATTGTTACTGATACTATCAGAGAATAAGAATGCATCTTGTGGGACTACCGCTACTGCTTGTCTAAGATTTTTAAGATTGCATTCTTTGATTGGTGTATCATCTACATATATAGTACCCTGTTCTACATCATACATTCTGCTTATTAGCGTTAATAATGTAGATTTACCAGATCCTGTTTTACCTAAAATAGCTAGTGTTTTACCCTTTTCTAGAGTGAATGATACATCCTGAAGTGCTTTAATTCCTGTATCTTCATAAGTATATGATACATTGTCAAATGCTATTTTTCCATTTACAACAGTCTCATTAGGATTAGTATTATAGATCTCTGGTTTCTCATTTAAGAACTCATTTATACGCTTCTGAGAAGCCTCAGCTTCTTGGATCATAGTAGATACCCATCCTAGTGATGCTACTGGCCAAGTCAACATATTAATGTATAAGATAAATTGTGCGATAATACCGATATCAGGTATCTGCCCATTAAAGAACATTAGCGCGCCTACTGCAATAACCACTAGGTTACTTAATCCGATTAAGAATATCATCAGTGGAGCGATTAATGCACTTGTTTTGGCTAGTTTTAAGTATTTATCTTTACTCTCTTGTGTCAGTTCTCTAAACTCATTTTGTTTATCTTGCTCGATAGAGTAAGCTTTGATCACTCGGATACCAGAGAACATCTCTTGTGTGAATGTCGTTAATTTCGATAAGTTTGCTTGGAAGATAGAGCTTCTCTCATTAATCTGTCTACTCAGTTTGAATATATAATATCCTAATAATGGCAAGGGCAGTAAAGAGTAGAAGGTAAGTTGAGGCGAGATTAAGTACATCTGTGTTAGTACTACAGCAAATCTTATCAATGTATTAATAGAATACATTACCGCAGGCCCTACATACTGTCTTACTTTACCGACATCTTCACTGATTCGGTTCATTAAATCCCCTGTTCTATTGCGCTTATAAAAGTTCTGTGATAATACTTCATAATGTTTAAATACATCATTTTTAAGGTCAAATTCTAT
>JBOFGJ010000630.1:0-2659 GCA_051649065.1 Flavobacterium sp.
CTCTACATCATAATCAGCAGCCTGTAATAACTTCGTCAAAATACCTTCTACATCTTCCCCTACATATCCTGCTTCTGTTAACACAGTTGCATCTACGATAGCTAGTGGTACATTAAGCATTCTAGCGATAGTCTTAGCCACTAAAGTCTTACCAGTACCAGTCTGTCCGACCATAATGATATTACTCTTCTCTATCTCGATATCTTGTTCACCATCATTCATCTCTTGTAAAAGACGTTTATAGTGATTATATACAGCTACAGACATCACCTTTTTAGTCTGATCTTGTCCAATAACGTATAAATCTAAGAAATCACGGATCTCCATTGGCTTCTTAAGTAATAAATCACTAGATATATCTCCTAACTGTTTTGATTCTTCTTCCTCTAGCACGATCCCATATGCTTGTTCCACACATCGGTCACAAATATGAGCATCTATACCTGCTATAAGAATATTAGTATCAGATTTAGCACGTCCACAGAATGAACATGACATTTCTTCCTTAGCCATAAATTATTTTCTAATTAAAACCTCATCAATCATTCCATACTCCTTAGCTTCCTGAGCGATCATCCAATAATCACGGTCACTGTCATGGTGTACTTTCTCCATCGATTGTCCAGAGTGTTTAGAAATGATTTCATATAACTCTGTTTTTAACTTCATTATTTCACGAGCAGTAATCTCGATATCTGAAGCCTGTCCTTGAGCACCTCCTAGTGGTTGGTGGATCATCACACGAGAGTGAGGTAAAGCAGAACGCTTACCTTCAGCTCCAGCACATAATAACACAGCTCCCATAGAAGCAGCCATACCTGTACAGATAGTTGCTACATCAGGTTTGATTAATTGCATTGTGTCATAGATACCTAATCCTGCATAAACACCTCCTCCAGGAGAGTTCACATAAATACTGATATCTTTTTCGTTATCAACACTCTCTAAGAATAAAAGCTGTGCTTGAATAATGTTAGCCACATAATCATCGATAGCTGTACCCATAAAGATAATTCTATCCATCATCAGACGTGAGAATACATCCATAGATGCTACATTCATCTGTCTTTCTTCTATAATATAAGGTGTCATGCTACTTACGATTTTATCGTAGTACATGCTATTTATCCCTTGGTGCTTAGTAGCAAACTTTTGAAACTCTTTACCAAAATCCATATTCTTTTTCAATTTATTTAATATTCAATAAAAAAATGAGCGCCTTTCTTGTGACAGAAAGACGCTCAAATATACTTATTTTTTTCCGGATATTATTCTCCGTACATTTCCTTAACGAAATCTTTGTAAGAAACTTCTTTTACTTCAGCTTTTACTTTTTCATTGAATAAAGCTAAAACTTTTTCGTTCATTACTTGCTCAGAAATACGTCTTACCTCATCTTGGTTAGTCATTACTCTAGCTACGATATCTTCTACTACTTTAGCTTCTGGTTCTAATTGACCGAATTGAGCCATTTGATCCTTGATTAATTTAGTAGTGTATTCTTTAATTTCAGCGAAGTCTAATTGTAAGTCAAATTGAGACATTACTTTTCCTTCTACTAATTGGTAACGTAAACCTTTTTCAGATTTAGCATACTCAGCAGCAGCTTCTTCAGCTGTCATTGGAGTTTCACCAGCATCCATTAACCATTTAGTTAAGAAAGCAGCAGGCAATTCGAAAGAAGCGCTTTCTAATAAATGCTCATAAACATCGTTTAAGAACTTTTGATCAGCTTGGCTTGTGAATTGTTTTTCAGCATCCTCTTTGATTTTTTCTTTTAATTGCTCTACAGATGTTACAACACCTTCTCCGAACAATTTGTCGAATAACTCTTGGTTTAATTCAGCTTTCTCAGTTTCATTGATTTCATTGATAGTAAATACTACATCAACTTCTAATCCGTGAACTTTATCGTGTCCTATAGCTAAAACTTCCATTAATTTATGGTCATCTTCGAATAAACCTTTAGTACTTACAGTAACTTGGTCTCCTACTTTCTTACCAATAAATTTCTTTTGGTTAGTTTTAGTTCTAATATCACTTACAGCGATTTTAACTTCATTGTTAATTCCCTCTTCTTCGTTAGTAAAAGTACCTACCATTTCTGATGTTTCTTCTACTACCTCTTTAGAGATCATTTTTCCGTATTGTTTTTGGATAAACTCAACTTGCTCATCAAGCATAGCATCATCAGCTACAACTTTGAACTTCTTGATATTGTTTTTACCTTCTAAGTCTAAAGTAAACTCAGGAGCTAATCCTAATTCAAAATCAAATTTTAATACATCAGCATCCCAGTCAATATCATTAGCAACTGGTAATGGATTTCCTAAAATATCTAATTTCTCTTCTGTAAGGTAGCTACCTAATTTCTCTTGTAAAATTTTGTTTACTTCTTCGAACAATACAGCTTTACCATATTGTTTAACGATTAAACTCATTGGAACTGCACCTTTTCTAAATCCTGGAACGTTTGCGTTCTTTCTGTAGTTAGTTAAAACGTTATCTACATTTCCTTGGAAATCTTCTTTAGCAAGCTCAATAGTTACGATTGCATTAAGAGCATCTACGTTATTTCTTGTGATATTCATTTTTGATGTATTTACATATAAAATTGGGTTGCAAAAATATATTATTTTTACAACCCAAACAACTTTTT
>JBOFGJ010000631.1:0-5386 GCA_051649065.1 Flavobacterium sp.
TTAACACAACAAAAATCAAAAAAAATAGAACGCCAACTTCTATAATTAATTCGAAGCGTACAAATTCGAACCTGAAACGTCAAAACTTGTTACTAATACGAAACAGCAATAATTAGCAACTAGAAAACAGACATTCTAAACTGGCTAACAACCATATATTACAGCAAATTAATTAAGAATATTTTAACCCAGAATCAGCATTAGCCAAATACTACAAAGCAGTCCTACTTCATAGCTCTTTCATTAGCTATATAACTATAGTATACTGAAATTACTAATTCAGACCTATCTTGTATAATTACTTTTCGCTTATCTATCACTGATTCTGGGTTTAATAAATTCAAATCCTAAACACCGCTAATACCACATAATCTAGGTCAAAAGAAAAGCCCACATAGCATCTCTACTATATGGGCTTTTCTTTTGACTATCTTGATTTTTACTAGCTATTCAACCAACTCTTTAGTAACGGAGCTTTTTCTCTACTAATAATCACTTCACGCTGTGGGTCTTTTACTAGGCTAACCTTAAGCTTTCCGTTGTGATAATTTTGAATATTATCTATACTGTCCACACTGATGATATGCTGTCTATTTGCTCTAAAAAATACTGCAGGATCTAACTCCTCTTCTAGTTCCTCTAAAGTTTGTCCTACTATAATCACTGACTTATCTTTAAGCACTAAATGCGTAATCTTTAATTCAGAGAATATGAAGTCTATTTCATCTACTTTTACAGTCTTAAATCCGTCCTTATATGGAATAAGAAACCGAGATCTATAGAATGCCTCTTTCTTGTGTAGATGCCCAAGGATATCCTTGATAGAATCACTTAATACAGGAGCAGAACGAAGAGATTTAAACTTAATTAAAGCCTGCTCTAACTCTTCCTCTCTAACAGGTTTCATAATATAATCAATACTATTAACCTTAAATGCTTTTAAGGCATACTCATCGTATGATGTAGTAAAGATGACAGGTGTCTTGACCTCTACTTGTTCGAAAATCTCAAAGCACAGTCCATCCTCTAATCTAATATCCATCATAATCAAAGAAGGTTCGCCGTTGTTCTGCAACCAACTCACACACTCTTTTACACTTTCTACTACAGCGAGTATCTCTATATTAGGATCTAGCGTCTGTAATAAACGAGATAACTTATTAGCATTTCTTACCTCATCCTCTACTATCAAAACTTTCATCTGTCTATCTATTTTATTTATTTGTCACTTTTATTGATTAATAAAGGCAATCTAACTATAAAGTTGTCTGAAGACTTCTCTATAATCACCTTATTTTTACTCAATAGTCTATATCGTTCTATTATATTCGTTAGCCCTACCTTAGAAGAAGGTAATGTCACGACTAATTCTTGTATATTATTACTCACCACCACATAATTACCATCTACATAGATATTTATCTTTAGCGGCTTTTCTTTAGAAGCACTATTGTGTTTCACAGCATTCTCTACTAATAATTGGATAGATATAGGAGCTACATAAAACCCCTTCTTAACCTCCTCTAAGACATTAATATTTAAGACTACCTTACTCCCCATTCTCTCTTTTATCAAGTAGAAATAAGACTCTACGAAACTCAATTCTTCTGCTAAGCTAATCGTATTCTTTCTGACATTAGACAGCATATAACGATATACTAAAGACAAGTGATCTATAAACTTAACTGCGATATCCTGATCCTCTACTACTAACTCAGATAAAGTACTAAAGTTATTAAATAAGAAGTGAGGGTCTAGTTGCATCTTTAAAGATTCTAATTCTGCCTGACTAGCGATGCGCTCTAACTGTTCTGCTTTTAACTTTAAGTCAGACGCATCTACCATTGACTTCTTCCAGTTGTTGATCAAAAAGTACCCTGTGTGTATCGCACTAATAAATATACCTGTATTAATACTAATGATTAACGATTGCCAAATATCTATTTTAGCCTCGAGATCTATAATATCAAATGACTCATAAGGAGACAATAAGATATAGACAAAGTTAATCACAAAGTAAATGATAAAGATAAATACGAGTAATAAGACGAACTGCACCACCACACGCATAATAGGAAGCTTATGCCAAGGCAAAAACTTATTAAGAATCCTACTTAACCAAAGACTCACTTCAGTAATCGCCATACAGTAGATAAAGAGTACTAAGGCAGATTCCCACATCTCATCTAGTCCCATCTCTGTCCAGTCGGCATCATAGGGATTCAAAAGAAAGTGAGAAAATAAATAAAGAATAAACACCAATGGAATTACCATTAGTCTATAATGTTTTAAGAACATAGATTCTTCTTTTACTTTCTTTGCAGCCATACTTTTATTAAATTCTTTAACAAAAGTACTTTTATATTTCTATAAATATAAATCTACATCACCCAAAATGATATATCACTACTTGAAACGGAAAAATAGCAAACCAACCTGTACTAATATTTCCTCATATTAATTTTTAATCATCCAAAACAATGCAATAAATACGAAATAACTATCTATATATACAAAGTGAAGAGATTTCTATAAAAAACAAAAAAAATAGTGTAGTCCCCTTCACTACACTATTTCACATTAAAAAACCTAACCTAAAATTGATAACCCTTAAATCTGCAGATAACGTTTAAACGAAAATAAATTGTACAAAACAGAACAATATTATTGATTAAAGCACACTGTAGTATGGTTTTAAAGCTAATTGAAGCTATATAAAACAGAATTTATTCGTAGTAAATGGCAGTTGCAGATTAAAGGATAACCTTAATTCTAACATCTATGACCACTACCAAGTAATAATCTGTTCTCTAAAAATTCAATAAATGAACATTCTAATACCTTTGCTACACCTAGCTCTTCTGATAATAACATGCTAACAATCGATGCATCACATTTCATAAGACATTCGACATTATCTATATCTTCAAATAGTTCTTCTATACTATCTATATCACAGTATTGCTCTTCATCTAGAAGCACAATAGCTCCTTTATGCTCCCCTACTAACACCTCTCCGATCAATGTATCCTTATCCCATCTCCCCATAATAAATATATAAGGAGAGAAAAAACTCTCTTCATTTATCTCTTCTAATACATCAAGACTGTCTTCTCCATACCCAAAGAAAATAGACACATCATCAGCTATTCTCTTCAAAGCAGAATTGCTATTCACTAACAAAAACCGAAAATAATCATCTGAGAAGTTATAAGTAAACTGTAGACTGTTTATCTCATTTTTAAACAGTACATCAACACCTGAATCTATCAGAAATCGATAACGTAGAAATTCATTCATAGTAGTTGTATTGGTTAGGATAAAGCTACCTAATTAAAAGCAATCCTCCAACACCTAAACAATAACATAACAATCTGATAACATTGATGTTAATTGTTAAAAAAGAATATAAATCACTGAGAACATATATTATCTCCAGACCAAGCATAGGTAATACTACAAGCCCATAAAGCATATACTAAATCAGACCTATTATGATATTACACTGTATGTAGAATAGCCATATCCATTGTTTACTAGGTTATAGAATCCCTCCGCTGTAGGGAAGAAGCTCAGCTTACCGCCTACATACTGAAAGTCGCCTAGGTAGTCTGTCTTAGTAACCTTACCTTTATCCGTGACGATCTTCTGTACTTTCTCTCCACTAGAGGTATAAATATACTCTATTTTATCCGTACCAAAGTTAATCTCAATGGGTAAGTGTAGGTGGTTATACTTGATCTTACTGATGCGCTTGTGTTTGTTTACTTCTAAGTTGCCATAAATATCATAACTATAGTCCACACCACTAGTATTCAATCACTTAAACCCTGTTTAATTACCACTGCCATCCTATTAAGTTCCAGTCAGATTCTAGTCTCCTTCCCAAAACAAGTACTCAACGCAAGAAAACAAGCTTTCTTGGGAAGGAATTGGAAATAAATATACTTTTAGGATAACCTAAAGATGAAGATATTTCTTTACTATCACAGCGTTTACAACCTAGCTAACCTACTATCATTTATGTCATTTTGCGTCTATTTAGTACGTTTTGTAGCCTCATTCTTAAAATGTAATGATCTTATTAATGAAGACTGATGAGACATAGAATTTATTCATAATAAACGATAGTATAGATTTAAGACGACACATTAAATTTCTCTAATACTTAAAAGTGGCTCGATATATGCATTAGCTTTGTTATAAAATCAGCCCTATGAACATACTTTTAATAGAAGATGAAGTAAGTGTATCTAACTTTATTAGAAAAGGACTAGAAGAAAGCCAACATCAAGTAGCCTTTGCCTATGACGGGATGATAGGACTACAGCTAGCAATGGAACAAGAGTTTGACCTCATCATATTAGATGTCATATTACCTTATATGAATGGGTTCGAACTGTGTCAACAGATCAAAAAATACAAAGGTGATATTCCTATCCTAATGCTGACAGCACTATCTACCTTAA
The DNA here is from genome assembly GCA_051649065.1 of Flavobacterium sp. Classification (GTDB taxonomy): domain Bacteria; phylum Bacteroidota; class Bacteroidia; order Flavobacteriales; family Flavobacteriaceae; genus Flavobacterium. The sequence continues at coordinate 4,470 of JBOFGJ010000631.1, forward strand.
ATGATAAGGTGAAGGGATTTAATATGGGGGCAGATGATTATTTGACGAAGCCATTTCACTTTGAAGAATTACTCCTGCGTATTAAAGCGCTTACACGTAGAAACACAATGTCGATGCCTACCCTAGAATACAAGGCAGCTGACTTAGTAATGAATACCTATAAAAAATCAGTATCTAGAGCGAATAAAGAAATCGTACTTACGCAGAAAGAATACACGTTATTAGAGTATTTCTTAGTTAATAAGAATAGAGTATTAACACGTACGCAGATAGCTGAAGCTGTATGGGGAATAGGTTTTGACAGAGGGACAAATCTGATAGATGTCTATGTCAACTATGTAAGACGAAAAATAGATAAGGAGTACGACACCCAATTAATACATACTGTTATCGGTATGGGGTATATCTTAAAGGATGAGTAGTTAATAGTATTGCCCTACGGACATAATTACAGTAGGGGCGAATTGCAATTCGCCCATATAAAACGATTTGACAACATCACAACATCACAGGGCCAAACGTCAAGAAAATGTCTAGTAGACATTTTTAGTGATGGAGCCAGCCGACGCGCGAGGGGAAGTCACAAAAAAACGACATCACAAAAAAACGACATCACAACATCACGACATCACACCTCCACAACATCACAAAAAACAGAATAATGAAAATACGCAATAGACTTTCTCTTCAATTCTCAGGGCTATTTACTATCCTCTTATTAGGCGTGTTAGTGGCTGTGTACTTTGTTGTTTCTAATCATTGGCAGAATACGTTCTTTAAACAATTAGAAGATAGAGCATTCACAGTAGGACACAACTATCTAGCTGAAGACAACTTTACAAAAGCGGAGTTTGACGAAGTCTTGCGCAAATATCCACGTACACTACCTCAAGAGGAAATAAGAATATATGATATTA
>JBOFGJ010000632.1:0-1444 GCA_051649065.1 Flavobacterium sp.
GAAACAAAGAATAAAGAGATATAGTATACAATTCGTTAAAGAGATAATTCCTGTTGTGGTAGGGATTTTAATTGCTCTGTTTATTGATAATTGGAATTCTCAACGCAAGGATAGAGCGTATATTAAACAAGTATATACAACTATTAGCACTGAATTAAGTGAGTCTAAGGAGGATATAAAAGCGATGATGCCTAAGCAGAAAGCATTAATTGCTTCTTTAGAAGAGAATGCTAAAAATACTGAAGCTTCTATTCAGAAAATAGTAATGGATTCAAATGGTATTTATATTCCTCAAGTGAAGATTAATGGATGGAAGGCAGTATCAAGTACTAAAATAGATCTTATGGATTATAATCGCGTGAATACACTGTCTAATATTGCGGAATTAAAGGAGATGATCAATAATAAGAGTGAGTTCTTAATGACTTACTTATATTCTAATATAAACTCCAAAGATGAGAATACAAAACAGACTTTTAAAATGATCTTATTGGATATTATGCAAACCGAAAATACAATGCTTCAGCTAATAGAGTATTTTGAGAAGGAGAGTAAAGCCTCTTAAATCGAGTAACCAAAACTCTATTTAAAACAAACACACGTGAAGTAAATACTAGATTGTTTAAAAAATCTTCAAGTGTTTGACACTCTTTAATTGACTAATGCCATGAACGTACTTCGCAAGGTTATTAGGGTTGAAGAGTTTATTTCTTCATACAAATCTTTAATTAAGATTAAAAACTAGAATTATTCATCTATATTATAGGAAAGCCTTTATTGTTTTTTGATACAGGAATAAGATAGCATTAAAAGCATATTTTTATTTTTTGTATCTTTGTAGAGTATTTTGTTTTATATCAGTGCACTAACTGATGATTTAAGTATTATAAATGACACAAATCAAAGTGAAATAAAATCTTCTTATGAGTTTAAAAAACACCATTCTGCAAGGTGTTTGAATTCGCATTTCGCATTATTTTTTTAATCAAGAACCTAGTTTGATTTACCTCAAACCGAGTATTCATGCAGTGTTGTTCGACCATTGTTCGAGAACGCTTCGGGAAAGACGCCCTTTTTCCGAAGCGTTCCCGAACACTTCTCGAAGGACACTCGAACAAAACTCGGTGAAGCATTGGTATCATTGGTATCATTGGGTTTAGAGTGTGTTTTTAATTACTAAAAAATAACTTTCATGAAAAACGATAGTACATTTTGAGAGTGGTAAAAAAGACTGTTTTTTATCTTTCTTAAGTGTAGTAATGAATGAAATCAAACAACATATAGAGTAGGTGTTTTAATGTTGTAGGGGGTGTAAATCACGTTATTGGGAACTTTTTAGCATAAAAAAACCGACAACTCTCGTTATCGGTTTTTTGTTATGTAGTGATTTACTTTTCTACTTATTTAGAAGATAAGTAATTAATTGCTTCATTTAAAACTCTAT
>JBOFGJ010000633.1:0-1254 GCA_051649065.1 Flavobacterium sp.
GGGGAACAGAAAACGGGGAACGGGGAAAAGGGAACAATTAGACTTCTAAGCTAAAGCTCTTATAAGTGAATCAGGAAGGTATATTAGTTGACGTGTGATTCCGTCTAATGAGATTAGCTTTATGAGTGAGTCTAAGAGGTTTTTTCTGACGGTGGCATCAAGTGATTTAGGAGATTATAAGGTGCAGTGTAGGTACGGCAGTGGACTGTTTACTACTAAGGAAGAAGGAGTAGTCACACTCCCATCAGTCGAGAATGCAATAGAAAACATCATCATAGAGAATGCTAAACATAGGGGAGAGGATAATAAGAGCTTTGGGCTTTTTATTAATGACAAGATTAAGACATTTTTATTAATTTAATGTATTGATGTTGATTGGTTTAGTGTTTTATTGCTCTTTGTTAGAGAGTGCTATGAAATGAGGTGTTAAAACACTACCTTTGCACGAAATTTAGACACACAACAACACAAAGTAATCACGTATGTATAAAAGCATTATAAAACCTATCTTATTTAGGTTTGATCCAGAGAAAGTACACCATTTTACCTTCGGTGCTCTTAAATTCGTTAATCGTATTCCTGGCGTATCCGCACTGATACGCGCTAACTGTCAAGTTGAAGATCCTCGATTAGAAAGAGAAGTTTTTGGACTGAAGTTTAAGAACCCGGTAGGATTAGCTGCAGGTTTAGATAAGGATGCTAAGTTATACAAAGAATTAGAGAATTTTGGTTTTGGGTTTATAGAGATAGGTACCTTGACTCCTAAAGGACAACCAGGTAATCCTGTAAAGAGATTATTCCGTCTTAAAGAAGACAATGGTCTGATCAACAGAATGGGGTTTAATAATGGTGGTATAGAAGAGGCTATAACTCGTCTGAAGAAAAATAAAGGAACACTTATAGGAGGTAATATCGGTAAGAATAAGGTGACTCCTAATGAGCAAGCGAATGAAGATTATGAGATTTGTTTTGAAGCATTGTTTCCTTATGTAGATTACTTCGTGGTGAATGTTAGTTCACCTAATACACCTAATCTAAGAGCGTTACAAGATAAAGAGCCACTTAAGGCACTACTACACGGTCTGCAAGTAAAGAATAATCAAAAGGATGCACCTAAGCCTGTGTTGCTTAAGATAGCACCAGATTTGACTGATGAGCAGTTGTTAGATATTATTGAGATAGTAGAGGAGACGAAGATAGCAGGTGTAATCGCTACGAATACGACGATAGATAGAAGTAACCTTAAATCGATAC
>JBOFGJ010000634.1:0-1136 GCA_051649065.1 Flavobacterium sp.
TGTAACCTTTCTTTACTAAGTATTTTATTAACATTAGAATCCTTTTGTAACAACTCTAAAGCACGAAGTAAATAAACTTTAGCCTCACTGTAATCCTTGCGTTCGATTAAACAAAGTGCAACTAACTGATTTGCCTCAATAGGAATAGGATTATGGGGGTATTTCTGAAGTAAATGAAGTGCATTAGATGCTTTGACTTCACTTTCCATATACAGACCTTTTTCAAATAGTAAACGAGCTTGATAAAACTCCATCTCTCCTATTTTTACAGAGTCCTCAATGGCTTTATAGACATTCTCCGCTTTTATATAATAATAAAAGGTACTATCCAACACATTAGAATCGTGGTAATACATCCCAATATCATTATAGATATTAGCAAGCATATACTCATCCGACTTGTTTTTAGCAAACTTTATAGCCTTATTACTAAGGGAAAAGAAAGAAACAGAATCACGTGTCCATCGAAGTTGTGATAACACACTATCTATATAGAATCTGTTCTCAGTAGTATTATTTAAAGTTAGCGCTTTTTCCACTGCTGGCTTCAGGGTCAAGGCTAAACTATCTTTATAATCATAATCATGCCATACAGCATATAACTGGTCATAATCAGTCTCAGGTACAATCCTTGATCGGGTACAATTAACTAATAACAATGTGATTACAACTAATAGAAAATTAATTTGGCGAAGTCTTTTCATTTAAGTTTGTATCAATACATCGCAAATGTAAACAATGATATTTGATTTTCTATAGTTGTTTATGAAAGGTGAAGTGTTTTTGGATTAAAAATCACATATATAAGGTTATAGCTATCTGTAACGCACTATCGTAGAAGAATAAATCTTGATTCAAATTTGTCCCTATAACTCGGTTATACCTCCTTCTTAGACGATATCCCAAATTATAACAGGATAAATTCACAAAATAGACACTTTTGATTTGCGATAAAGGAGTCTCTATTACACCTAAAGTAAGATAGGTATAAAAAAAATGCTCCCTAATCAGAATTGGAAGCCTGACTAGGGAGCGAGTTATCAAATAACAGATCTTGACAACGGTGCAATATTACTACTTTTACAGTACCTATGCAATGTTTTATGCAAAAAAATCACATATAAATCGAACAAAAT
>JBOFGJ010000635.1:0-1018 GCA_051649065.1 Flavobacterium sp.
TTGTAATATGTTAGAATGTTGGGGAGGGTATACATATTTCTGCGCTTGCAACCTCGCAAAGGAAAACGCAATTCAAAAGGGTATTGGGGTGTGATTCGAAAACAGATCCGAAAACATTTTAGCTTTTTGCCTTCGGATGATACAAACTAGATTTTTAGACAAACTAATTTTGAAAACTGGTTTTTACAGCAAGTCATTTTTGGGAGCTCCAAATTCATAAAATGGAAACTGAATCATACTAGGATTAGAACCAAAACACCTAAATAACTATAAAACAACGCATTAAGAGTAAAGTATTTATAATCTGTCCGACCATTGTCCGATTACTCACAAATTATTACGCTTCTTCCAGTACTCCAACAAGTCGTTAAGTTCCTGTACTGCTGGTTCATACTTCTTTGGAATATTATTTGTTCTTACAGCCTGATCACTTCCTGAAAGCAATCTGCTTAGCTCTTTTGTATTAATTAATTTATCAATCATAATATACACGATAATGTAGATTTTCCCCGTAAAAACATACACAATCGTGTAGATTTACATTTACTCAAAGATATAAAACAAAAACAAGAACTAAACAAGAGCATGTTTGTGTTTGTCAAACTCCCCTCCTCCTTCCTACTCAAACGAACATATTAAACAAACACTACTTATATCAATCGTATTTTAAAGCTATTTAAAGACACTTAAAATGCTTCTAATAATTATATAAGCAAACAATACTTAAACCTCCGTAAATACGCTAAAAACAGACACTATAAACAAAAACTATTACAGCAATCAAATACAATAAATATTAAGTATCAAACAAAGTACAAACAACTCTTTTTTATATAAAATCTTGTTGTAACTTTGTACAACACAAAAAGAGATAGTAATATTACTTTTATGTTGTCCCCTGGGGGGAGCTTCTTTGATATAATGTATTATGTAGGTTTCTAAATAATAACTAAGCGAATCAGTATGATAACTACCACTATTCATCTGATTAAGTAAATAATAAATAACCCATTTAAAA
>JBOFGJ010000636.1:0-1658 GCA_051649065.1 Flavobacterium sp.
AAGGGTGTGGCTAAGTTTAATACTGTAAGTCTAAGTGATATTCTAAAAGAGCGCTTCTTAGAACTATCTTTTGAAGGGCATAGATACTTTGATTTAAAGAGACTAGGACTGCCTCTAGAGAGATATAAACAAGATCTAGCAGTAGATACAGATGAGTTGGTGGTAAGTCCTTTTACAGAATATTACCAACTACCTATCCCACAGAAAGAAATACAAGCAAACCCTGCTTTAAAATATTAACCTTAAATCTTTTTGTAAGAAAGTGATTGAATTAGACCATTCTTAGCGAATGGTCTTTTTCTTTATAGACACTAATACAATCGAAAATAGCAGGCCCCCGCCTGCTATTTCCTTAGAAACAAACTAACCATTGTATCTGTATATTTTGACTTAATAATAACTTATCATATACAGGACAACTTCCTACATTAATTCCCCCAAACTAATGTACTTTTAAATATTCTTCTTCGTGTTGCTGTAAAGCAAAACGCAATTCATTAATAACTTCTTCTTTTAATTGAACAGGAGAGATAACCTTAACTAATTTGCCAAACTTCATAATCTGTTGTTTCAACTCAAAGTTAGGTTTCACTAATAATGTAACTGTAAATCTACTATTTACATGTTCATCATTGATCACTTGGGAAGAGTGAAGAGGGCACGCTTGAAGCAAACCTTTTTGACTCTTATCAAAAGACAAAACTACTTCGTGTAAATCATTTCCTGTAAAATTAAGACCGATAATTTCACTAAATTTATCTCTAGCAGATTCAGAACAAGCTTTAAATTTTTCGTTCTCGATCTTTACTTCTGTTATCCTATCTAAGAAATAAGTCTGATAGGCATCCTCTTCTATCGTTACAACATACCAAGTATCTTGAAATTGTTTAAATAGTATAGGTGAAATCTTTACTCTTTGTTCTGCCGCCCCAAGCTGGTTAGCATAAGTAAACGATATTTTTTGACTTTTAGTCATTGCCTTATAAATCATTCTAATCGTATCTATAGGTAAAACACCTTTTTTAGACTCTGCATCGATAAAAGGTGATACAGCAGATTTAGCTCCATTACTTGCATTTAAAATATCCGTTGTAACCAAGTCTTTCAATTGTAAAAGCACTTTGTTTGCGATCGTTAAATACTTCGGAGCTATGTAGTATCCCTTTTTAGCATTGTCTAACGAAACTTCTACTCCAAACTCTGTAGACAAGTCACTAAGTGCGCGATATAAAGTACGTTCACTTATATCAATGTCATAACTTGCTAAATACTCAAGAAGCTTTTCCCGAGATGGATAATGGTTTTGATTTAGGTAATTTAATACCAAAAAATAATAGCGTAATTTCTTCATTTTAACCCCAATTAAAATTAAGTGATAGTTGTGTTTATTATCAGTAACTAATATAATCTTTTTTTATAAGAAAAAAAACTATCTAATTGGGACACAAAACTAAGCATATAAGGTATAACTCGACTAAAAATTGGGTGAAGGTGCATTTTTCCTTAGTAAGCACAATATATAATATTAAAAATATATTGTATTTTTTATCAAATAAAAGCACTTAATAACACGCATTTCCCCTCTACAAACCTTTCTAGTTCACTTTGCATCCTTAAACCTATATAACAGTAGTTGTTTAGTACCACAAGGCTAATTC
>JBOFGJ010000637.1:0-1011 GCA_051649065.1 Flavobacterium sp.
TCAAGGGACTACAGGGGCTGACGTGAAGATAGAGAAGACTATTAATAAAGCAGAGGTTAAGCCAGGTGAGGTAGTTGAGTTTACTTTGACAGCTAGTAATCTAGGTCCTTATGATGGTACAGGTGTAACAGTAACTGACAAATTACCTTCTGGGTATTCATTTGTTAGTGCTACACCTAGTGTGGGAACATTTGAAGAGAAAGCAGGGATGTGGACAATAGGTAATTTAAAAGCAATTCACCAAACAGAAACATTAAAAATAATAGCAAAAGTGAATTCCTTTGGTGATTATACTAATGTGGCCACAATTACTTCAGATAGTCCTGAAACTGATCCAGATAAAGAGAATAATACTTCAGAAGTTACTCCTAAAGTGGATAATGGTTTTAAAGAATTTACTTGTTTCTCTGATGTTGTAGGTAATGGTTTTACATGGGAGTATAATGGTAATGCACCAAGCAATCCAGTTGTAAAAGAGATTGATCAGCCAGCATCGGATGGAGGATTTGTATTAGATATTTACAAGTTAGATAACTCTTTCAATATGATTACAAATGGAAAGCAGTTATATAAAGAGGAGATAGATTTTCAAAAAGGGAAGAATAATATCCGTTTTAAAAGTGATAAAGGTATTTTCGGTGATGGAGATATTTCTGCGGTGTGGAATATTAACAAAGGAGCAGAGATTAACTTAACTGATCGTACTATTAATCCTGTGCCTGCTATTCGTGTAGTTATTGATAAAGATGGAGTAGCTACTATATATGGTATAAGAAACACTGGTGGTCAATTAGAAGAATTAGAGACATTTGATAAAAAAACTAAGGTAGCAGTTCCTTTAAACAAAGTTGATTGGAAGAAAATAGGTACAGGTAAAGATGTTAATAAGATTACAGTAAAACAAGATGTTGATGGACAGACTTTAATGACAAGTTTCGGTTACGGACAGCAGATTAAAACTTGTGAGACGTGTACTGTAGAGAAAGATGGAGAACTAAAAGCTATAAATCC
>JBOFGJ010000638.1:0-8927 GCA_051649065.1 Flavobacterium sp.
TATTATTACTATTTAGGAAAGGTAGTTTCTCATATATCTGTTTCACATCCACCCATATAGAATCATTTAAAGCATATGATTTCATATGTAATGACATCGATTCTAGCTTAGCATGATCTTCTTTTCGAGCCGAACTAAAGTATCTTTTGATGATATTATAGTTGCTATTCTCCTTTAATACGTTCGCATAAGACATCTTAACCAACATATCTTCTACTAAGAAATTTCCCTTGTACTTATCGTAATATACTTTTAAATCCCTATCATTAATAAGTGTATCAATATTCTTCTGAACTAACTTCTCTAGATAATCCTTTATCAATAAGTCACTCTTAAACTGATCTACTAATTTATCTATTTCCGCTTTTTTATCTTTAGATAAATTAAACTCTGCTGCTTCGATTAATAAATTCTTAGTTGCCCACTTATCTATATATCGAGTGACAATAGCTAAACTATCTTTCTTATCTGCATTAGAAGGTACTATTCCTAGTATATCATCTTTATCTAAATATACATCGTTCACTCTCGCTGCTGCACCGTCCTTAGGTTTAGATCCCCCTGCACGATCACAAGACGTCACAATACTTAGACTCAAAACGCCAATCAATAATGCTCCTACTAAATGATTTTTCTTCATATCTCTATACTATCTTGATCAATCATTCTCCAAAAATACTTATTTTATGCGTACCTATGAAGTATAAAAGTAGTTACTGTATCAATTTATATGTCCTACATTTTAAATCCAACGCACAATAATACAAATACTTTCAGAAAATAAAACTACATATTAACGAAGTATTGATAACTTTCTAGATGTTTATATCTCGTAAAGATAACTCTATGCCTCTTTAATTATTGCATTTTTACACTGTTAAATAAAACTTAGTGACTACTCCACTTCTTCTTGTTTATGTAAAAAACGTCTTTTAATTCAACAAAATATAAGTACTTTTGTACCTTAAAATTTTTAAGAATGAGTTTTTTAAAGGAAATAGATCGTAGACGTACATTTGGTGTAATTGCTCACCCTGATGCTGGTAAGACAACATTAACTGAGAAGTTACTTCTTTTTGGTGGAGCTATTCAAGAGGCTGGTGCAGTAAAAAACAATAAGATTAAGAAAGGAGCTACTTCCGATTTTATGGAAATTGAGCGCCAACGTGGTATTTCTGTTGCAACTTCTGTTCTTGCATTTAACTATAAAGATAAAAAGATTAACATCCTTGATACACCTGGTCACAAGGACTTCGCTGAAGATACTTTTAGAACACTTACGGCTGTAGATAGTGTTATCGTAGTTATAGACGTAGCAAAAGGGGTTGAAGAGCAAACAGAAAAACTAGTCGAAGTATGTAGAATGCGTAACATCCCGATGATCGTGTTTATCAATAAACTTGACCGTGAAGGGCGTGATGCTTTCGAACTTATGGACGAAGTAGAACAAAAATTACAACTAAGAGTAACTCCTTTAAGCTTCCCTATTGGTATGGGGTATGATTTTAAAGGTATATATAACATTTGGGAAAAGAATATCAACTTATTTAGTGAGGATAGCCGTAAGAATATTGATGAAACCATCAGTATCTCTGACCTTAGCTCTCCTGAATTAGATAGCATTGTTGGAGCAAAACCTGCTGCTACATTACGCGATGAGTTAGAAATAATAGAAGGAATTTATCCTGAATTTAATAGAGAGGAATATATCAATGGTACATTACAACCTGTATTTTTTGGTTCAGCCTTAAATAACTTTGGGGTACGTGAGCTATTAGACTGTTTCGTACAGATAGCACCATCTCCACGTCCTAAAGAATCTTCTACTAGAATAATCGATCCTAAAGAGAGTACGTTCTCAGGATTTGTATTCAAGATTCACGCGAATATGGATCCTAAACACAGAGACCGTTTAGCATTTATCAAGATTGTATCAGGAACATTTGAAAGAAATACACCTTACTTGCACGTAAGACAAGGGAAGAAACTTAAGTTCTCTAGTCCGAATGCTTTCTTTGCTGAGAAAAAAGAAATAGTTGATATCTCATATGCAGGAGACATCGTAGGTCTACATGATACAGGTAACTTTAAGATCGGAGATACACTAACTGAAGGTGAAATAATGCAATTCACAGGTATACCAAGTTTCTCTCCTGAGCACTTCCGTTATATCAATAACGCTGATCCTATGAAATCTAAACAATTAGAGAAAGGTATCGATCAACTTATGGATGAAGGGGTAGCACAGTTATTTACCCTTGAAATGAATGGACGTAAAGTAATCGGAACTGTAGGTGCACTTCAGTATGAGGTTATCCAGTACCGTTTAGAGCACGAATATGGAGCGAAATGTACATATGAAAACTTCCCTGCATATAAAGCATGTTGGGTACGTCCAGAAGATCCTAAAAACGAAGAGTTCAAAGAATTTAAACGTATTAAACAAAAATTCTTAGCCTTCGATAAATCAGGTCAACTAGTGTTTTTAGCAGATAGTGAATTCTCTATCCAAATGACACAAAGTAAATTCCCAACTGTGAAATTAGGATTCACATCAGAAGAAATTAAATAGTCGTAAATACTATATGCTATAAATCGCTTAAGTTAGTTCTTAAGCGATTTTTTTATTTATACTTTCTGTACGATATGAACACCACATGGGATACTCGGATCGAGATTTTCTATATTGATAGTCAGCGGGATGACATTATCTATAATAGACTTGATAGCAAGGATAGCTTCTATCACTTCTGCTCTTATTCTATTAAAAATCACTAATCATGCCTCATGCTAATTAGTCAGATTCTCTCCTATCCCAATCTCCACTCAGCTTATTTACTAAATTTTCATGGCTTCATATCTATGATAGCATATTGATGGCAGTTTGGTCACATAGTGGTCGCATCAAAATGGGGCTAAACTATGCGACCACTATGCGACCATTACGCGACCATTATGCGACCACTCCAAAAAAAAACAAAAAACACATAGATATCAACCTATAAAAGAGCCTTTTATATCCCTTTAAAAATAGAGGATTAAGTACTTCTGTAAACTAACCTAAAAGAATGGTCAACAAAGAGAGATAATCCACAGGATTATCCTTCTAAAAACACAGATAAAAAAAGAGTAATTCACATCGAATCAATAAAATGCCTTAATCCATATAGTGCTAACAGTAGCTACAATATGGCAAAAAAAAAAGCTACACCGTAGTGTAGCTTTATACTTATATTACAAACGTTGAAATTAGATTTTCTTCATTTGTTGTTTCATCATTTTTACTTGATCTTTTAGAGCTCCTTGTTTATCTAGCTTCTGTGCTTCGCTTAACAATTTAGTTGCTTCTAATTTTCTTCTTTTGGTCATTGCTATACCTGCTAACTGTAATTTAGCCATTGCTAAGTCTTGATCCATATTAAGACCTAACTCTATTGCTTTCTTCATATATTTTTCAGAAGCATTTAAGTTAGTCTGTGAACACATAATACCCAATAGGTAATTATAGTATCCATTCTGTTTACGCACTAATGCTGTATCAGGATTTTTGATTTTATCCAACCATTTCTTCGCTCCATCAAAGTCTTGTTTTCTAAGCTTTAAAAACGCTAATAGGATAAATTCGTTTTTATAGTAAAGTAATATTACTAATGAAATAAGTAATAATAGGAAAATACCGTTACCGATATTACCCTCTACAAATTGCCAAATCGAAACTGCTAATAATACTGCAGCGATACCTAATTTAATATATCTATGAAACATCTACTTAATATACTTTTATTATAAAGAACGCAAAGTTAGTAAATTCTGACCATTATAAAAATAAAACAAAGTCAAAATAAAGAAGCTTACATTCTAAAATTACTATAATACTCTTAACTCCTCCCTTATCGAATATTTAATCTGTACTATAGACTATAAATTAATTATATAATCTGCATCTATATCTCTAAAGTCGTGTACTATATGGTTCGCCCCAGTATAATCTTGTTGTTTTGAGTTAGCACTTTTATATCCGATCACTCTAATATCAGCAGCATTAGCTGCCTTAATACCATTAGTACTATCCTCTATCACAATACAATCTTCTACAGCATTATGCTTAGCTAATGACGCAGCCTTTAAGAAGATAGCTGGATCAGGTTTAGATTTAGGCAAATCTTCCCCACTAACAATATGGGTAAAGAAAGGATATAGTCCGAAACGAGTGAATACTCTATCTATAGTACTCTTAGAAGCAGATGATCCCACGATAAGTTCAATTCCTTTAGCGTGTAATCCTTCTATTAGTTCACGTACACCTTCTATTAATTCTAAATCTGGCTTGGTATCAAACGATTCGTTAAACAACGCTCTCTTTCTCAATACAAGTGATTGTACCTCTCCTTCTACGTCGTATAATTCTTTAAGACGTTCATAGGTATTCTTAGTGGAGTGCCCTGTGAACGAATTATAAACATGCTCAGACACGTCTATTCCTAATTCTTTAAAGTGTGTATGATAAGCGTAGCGGTGTACTGGCTCAGTATCCACAATAACACCATCCATATCAAATATAACTGTCTTGACCATTTTTTTAAGACAAAAATAAGGTCTTTATATCAAAAAAACGACTTTAATTATTTACATTTACTTTTCTCTATAAAAAACTTAACTCTTGTCTAACGAAATCTCACTTTTAACTCGATTACAAAATAGCGATACAAAGCATGAAGCATTTCGTGAACTAATCTCTACCTATAAAGAGAGATTATATATGCACATCCGTACATTAGTACTTAATCACGATGACACCGATGATGTACTTCAAGAGGCATTCATTAAGATATATCAAAACATAGATACCTTTAAAGGCAACAGTCAATTGTTCTCTTGGATGTATCGCATTGCTACTAATCAAGCATTGGATTTCCTAAAACAAAAAAGTAAAAAGCACAACCTCTTAGATGGTGAAATAGGAGAATATCTAGTTAGTCAACTAGAAGCAGATACTTTATTCGATGGAGATGAGGCAGAATTACTACTTCAAAAAGCCATAGCAACACTACCTCAGAAGCAACAACTTGTCTTTAAAATGAGGTATTATGAAGACTTAGATTACCAGTCTATCTCTGAAATATTAGATACTAGCGTAGGAGCACTTAAAGCTTCTTATCACCACGCAGTCAAAAAAATAGAACTTTTTTTAGAATCAAATTAAACCTTTAGTACAATTAATCGTCTAAGTAAGAAAGGAGAATAAAAATGGAAAATAAGCTTTTAAATAATAAGAGTCCTAAACAGGTATTTAAAGTACCGCAGGATTACTTTGCTCATTTAGAGAATAGAGTACTCTCTGCTGTAGAGAATACTACTCCTACTCCAAAGGTTATCCCACTGTATAAAAACAAATTTGTATGGATGGTAGCTGTAGCTTGTCTTGCACTTTTTGTAGGTATTAACGCAGTTTATAAAACTGAAAAGAACAATCAAATCAACAACGAGAATATAGAAACTTATCTAGAATATAACCAATCTTATTCGTTAAATAACGAGATTATCAATTCGCTTAATGAAGAGGATATCAAAGATCTAGAAGAAAATATAGAAATACAACAATCACAATTAGATCATTATTTGTTATCACATATTGATATCGAATATTACTTAAATGAATAACACAATGAAACATCTCTTAAGTATTATATTAACCCTAGTGTGTAGTACGTTAATTTACGCGCAAGATAAGCATGATCAGATACGCTCTCTAAAAATAGCTCACATCACTTCAGAATTAAAACTAAGCAGTGATCAAGCAGATAAGTTTTTACCTATCTACATTACTTATGACAAAAAAATGTCAGAACTGCGTCATACTGAAATATTCAGATATATAAAAAACACTAATATCGAAGACTTAAGCAAACTTAGCGATAGGGAAACAAGCAAAAAAGTACAAGAATTAATAGACTTCGAAGAGAGCTATTCGTCTACTAGAGTTAAGTTTATCGAAGATGCTAAAAAAATCATAGGTGAAAAGAATATTCTAGTTTTAAAGAAGGCAGAAGATGACTTTAATCGAAAACTTCTAAAAAAATATAAAGACAAGAAGTAACCTATTTATCCCAAATTAAGCATTAGCCAAATACTGCAAAGTATTTCTACTTCATATCTCTTTCATTTCTTCTAAAACCATACTACAGTATGCTTTTAGAAGAAATTCAGAGTTATTTTGTATAATTACTTTTCGTTTATATCTCTATCGCTTAATCTGGGTTTAACCTTAAATCTCCTAATAACATTTAGACGAGAATGAATTGTATAGAACAGAACAAAATTAGTAATTACAATACATTGTAGTGTGATTTCAGAGCTATGTGTTGGAAAATTAATTCGCAGTAAATAGTCGTTGTAGATTTGAGATTTAACTTAAAATAATACTAATCAATACCTATAAAGCCCACAAATCAACGTATATTTGTGGGCTATATTTATATATATAATAATGAGATTACACAGAAACCTTGTATTTACAGTTATCGACTCTCTTTTAGCAATATTCAACGATGGAGAATATGCTGATAAAATGGTAGCTAGAGCATTGAAAAAAGATAAACGCTGGGGAAGCGCTGATAGAAAATTCGTAGCTGAGACTATCTATGAAATCGTGAGATGGAGAAGATTATACGCAGAGATAGCTGAAGTAAAAGATCCTATTAACAGAGATGATGCATGGAGAATCTTCGCTGTTTGGGCTGTACTTAGAGGGTATAAATTACCTGATTGGAAATACTTTGAGAATACACCAGAACGTCGTATCAAAGGAAGATTTGACGAGCTTTCTAAAACTAGAAAATACAGAGAGTCTATTCCAGACTGGATGGATGAATTAGGAGTTAAAGAATTAGGTGAAGAGAAATGGACAAAAGAACTTGCTGCTCAGAATAAACAAGCTAGCGTGATCTTGCGTGTAAATACTTTAAAGACTACAAGACAAAAACTATATGGTATGCTGATGGATCTAGATATAGAGACTATTATGCCAGAAGAGTACCCAGATGCCTTAATCCTAAAAGAAAGAGCGAACGTATTTATGACTGACGTTTTTAAACAAGGATTTTTTGAGGTTCAAGATGCTTCTTCACAACGAGTAGCTAGATTATTAGATGTACAGCCAGGTATGCGTGTAGTAGATACATGTGCAGGTGCAGGTGGTAAGACATTACACATTGCTTCTCTTATGGAAAATAAGGGGCAAATCATCGCTATGGACATTTACGAAAGTAAACAAAAACAGCTTAAGATTAGAGCGAAGAGAAACGGGGCATTCAATATCGAATACCGTATCATCGAGGGAACTAAGACAATCAAGAAACTTCATGAGAAAGCTGATCGTGTATTAATCGATGCACCATGTAGTGGATTAGGAGTACTGAAGAGAAACCCTGATAGCAAGTGGAAACTTAGACCTGAGTTCGTAGAAGAAATAAAACAAGTACAAGAGCAAGTATTACAAGATTATTCTAAAATACTTAAACCAGGAGGAAAAATGGTATATGCTACTTGTTCTATCTTACCTTCTGAGAATGAGCACCAAATCGCTAAATTCTTAAATTCAGAAGCTGGTAAAGACTTTAAATTAGTAGAAGATCACAAGATATTAGCTAGCGAGTCTGGGTTTGACGGATTCTATATGGCTTTATTACAGAAGAACTAGTTCTCTGTTTTAAATAAAAATACTCAAAGCCTGTTTTTAATTAAACAGGCTTTTACTTATAAAAACACTTTTAGAAACACACTTTAAATCATGAAAATGAAAATGTTATTAGTAACAATAGCGTCATTCTTATTATCATTCTCTGGATGTAGTAAAGACCCTATTATTACAGAGGCTACTCCCCCAACTAACGAGAAGCCTACTACTCCAGTTAAACCTGTAGATCCAACTAAGCCTGTAGAACCTGGTATCCCTGGTGTAGATCAAAACACGCCTGCTACAGTAGCTGACTTCAATAATTGGGATAGTTTTTTAAGCACACTTAATTCATTTAAACTACAGAAGTATGCTACCCAAGCTACTGGACAAGGTAGAAATGGCAATGCTGCTTTAGCTATTAAAGGAACACCTGAAGCTAATCACTATGTATTCACTACTGAGAACCAATCTGTCAATCCTAGTGCTAAAACTATAACGTTCTACATTAAAGGTACTGCTAACAAATCTTTATCTTTTAATGTATATACTTCTGATAAAGACTATGAAGTATTTAACTTGAGAACTGACAAACAAATAGCTGACAAAACTGATATTACATTAACTAAGGATATCGTGTTACAAAAAACAGCTAAGATGAGTGAAACCAATCCTAATATGGGTATTAATGACTATGTAGGTGCTACAATTAATGCTTCTAACTGGATTAAGATTACACTTGACCTTACTGGTGTTAATTATAACAAATCTGCTAAAGGAAGTAGCTTCGCTTTTAAAGTAGGTAAAGGTGGTAATTATAATCTTTTAGTAGATAGTATTATTTTTGACAATGCTTCTCCTGAGACACCTGTAGATCCTACAGAACCAACTACTCCTACTAAACCAGGTGACTACACTATCCCTAGTGATCAAAAAGCATACTACGCTGGAGTAGATTTCACTAAAGAAGGTATGCCATTAAAAGCTGAATTAACTAAACTAACTACAGATAAACACAAAAGAAACTTATCTTATGGTGATATATGGAATGCGTCTAAAGCAACTGATCTAACACCTGATGGCAATAATGTTTACTTACTATATGGTCATAAAGGGCAGACAACAGGTAACACTGCTTTCACAAGAAGTAAGAATAACAATGGCGGTGGACAAGGACAGTGGAACAGAGAGCATACTTATGCTAAATCACTAGGAACACCCAACCTAGGTGAATCAGGTCCTGGAGCAGATG
>JBOFGJ010000639.1:0-22211 GCA_051649065.1 Flavobacterium sp.
ATAAGCACTTGCTTCTTCGATTTGCTTCGTCGCACTTTTATAATCCCCTTGGAAGATATCCATATATCCCGCTGCTAATTTCCAAAGTACAGGATTAGCGACATCTTGAGGTTTATCAGCTATAGTCTTAATCCACTTCAGTGTATTCTGATCGATCTTCTTCTTAATAGCTTTGAAGTATTCATCACGAGATTTAAAACTACTTTCTGTAAACACATTTACTTCTTGCTCCTGAAGGTTCACCCATCTAGTCAATACATAATCTATATGCGGACTTTTCGGATTCACTTCATAAGCGTTCTTCATTGATTCTCCTAGATCTCCATAGTATCCCATAATCGCCCAGATAGCTGCTTTGACTTCTTTATCAGAAGTAGTATTGACTATCTTAGTTATCGTAGGTTTATCTAATGGCTTAAAGTTATACAAGGCTACTTGACGCATAGAAGGTTCTTTATCAAATACCGTTGCATATAGCACATTAGACTTCATGAAGTCTGCTTTCTCATAATGAGCTCCCGCTACATAAGACATCGCTCTATAGTACAGTGTATTCTGAGGTTGACTACTCGCAGTAGTTTCAAAATAAGATATAACACTTCCCTTATCTGCTGAATAGAACTTTGCTTTCATTACCTGAAACCACATTCTGTTCATATAGAAAGTATCTTTCTTATCCATCTTCTCATAGAAACTCTGAACTTTAGCTACATAGTCATTTGGCAGTTGATCTCTTAATTGCTTCTCATAATTCCAATATTCAAATTCTTGTGCAGAGTATTGCTCTATTGTTTTAGCGAAGTTTAAGAAGTTAATAAAGTTCTCTACTTTCTTATTCTTAAGGTCTAAGTCATAGATGCTACTTCTCTTTTTTCCTTTTTTCAGCTCACTGTAGATAGTATGCATTGTTCCTATCTCAAACTCATTTGAGATTAAACATTCTTTTACTACAGCCTCAGGAATAGCATTGCCTAAATACTTCACCCAATCACTTACTATATCATCATTATACATCCCCGTATTAAACATATATGCACCATCGTAAAAACGCTCACTAGGTGCAAAAAACAAAGGCTTGTATGACTTATCTACAAAAGCTTCTGGTGTAAAACTAGAAATGGACGAATAACTCCACCATCCATCAGCACATCCATAAGAGTAAACACCTGCTCCCAATAGCAGTGATAAACTACTTACATATAACAATCTCTTTCCAAACTTCTTTTTCATAATAAGGAATATTTCTTGAATTTAAATCATATAATATAATCTCAGATGGGCATTTCCCACTTGCCTTCTGAAGATCTTGTTTCATTTCTAATAACTGTTCACTAGTTGTCGTTTCGACTTTAATCTGATCCCCTACCAAGAATAGCTGACCAAAATATACCCCCTCTTCTTCTACAACATACCTAGTACTATCTATTTTCTTAAAAGCTGCTATCTTCTCTACGTCACTTGCTCTAACCCTACTAATCATACGCAACACTTTATTCTCTCGGGTATGTATCACCCAAGCGTATATCGGCAAAGCATATTTCAGATCTAATGGATAATCAACTAGAGCACCTATATACTTTTTTCCTATATTTCTATCGTAAATAGAGTTAAGCGTATCTGAAGCAATAGTTCCCATATTATAATACATCAGTACTCCATAATCTACTTTCGGAATACCAGTCTTACTAGCATATTTCACTTGGTGTAATCGGATAGTAGACGACACTTTCCAGTTGCTCTCTTTCTTTATTTGCTCAATCAATTCGAAGAATGAATCTTTGCTCTTTAGACTCCAGTCGCAGTCAAGTTGTATCTCGTCTGTCACGATATGGTTATGCTTATTAATCTGATTGATATAATCTATGATTTTTTTTGCTAAGCCACGATCCAAGCCTCTATTTAGTAACACCTCATTCTTAATATAAACAACAGGTATTATCTCCAGCTTAGGAATAGAATCTTTAAAATGAACAGGGCGGATAGGTATTGTATTACCCTTTTGTAATCCAATATCAAAATAACGGATATACAATCTCTCTACATCTAGGTCTTTTAGAGTAGATTGTTCTAATGAATCTAATTGAAAGTTAGTTCGCCAATAGTAAAAAGACAATTTCGTATTTACCTGATTTTCTTTATTAAAACCACAGCCTACTACTAGCAAAAGGAATAGAAATAACACATACTTTTTCATCATGTAAACTTAAACTACGGGTAAGATATGTACAAAAAAAAACGCCTAAATTATTTAGGCGTTTTATGATTTTAACATAGTTGACTATTTAATGATAGTCATCTCATCTACGATATGTTTAGCATCAGCGAACTTGTCTATGATGAATAATACATAACGTATATCTACGTTTATAGTACGTTGTAATTTTGGGTCATAGATAACATCTCCAGCCATAGCCTCAATATTACCATCGAATGCAAGACCGATCAACTCTCCTTTGCCATTTAATACTGGAGAACCTGAGTTACCTCCTGTAATATCGTGGTTAGTTAAGAAGTTAACTGGCATATGTCCTGCTTTATCAGCATACACACCATAGTCTTTAGCTTTATATAAGTCGATTAACTTTTGAGGTGCTTCGAACTCTTCATCACCAGCTTTGTGCTTAGCGATAGTTCCTTTTAAAGTAGTAAACCAGTTCTCTTTAGCATCGTTAACTTTATTTCCTCTAGGTAAATCTTTTACTGTTCCATATGTTAAACGCAATGTAGAGTTAGCATCTGGATAGTATTTACCTGTTGGGTTACTTTTCTGAACACCATCTACGAATAGTCTATATGCTTTTTGGAACTTATCTTCTAAAGCAGCTAATTCATCAGACTTCGCTCTATTGTATTCCATAATAGCTAGAGACAACTTGAACATTGGATCACGAGAGATAGCTACACCTTTAGGATTAGCTAAGAACGCATCGATAGATTCGATATCTGCAAATACACTCTTCTCGAAAATCTCATCCACGTATCTTTCAAAATCACCATTGTACTCAGTATTGATTTGAGTTACAAAAGGAGCTATCTCATATCCTGTAGATTTAGTAACATATAAAGCTAATTGCTTCGCTAGCATTTCTCTTTCTAAAGGCTCATATTTACCATCATAAATACTATTAATGTATTCTTTGAACTCTGGTAACATCTCTGCTCTCTTCTTCTCATCAGCAGCTACATAAGCATCCATCCCTCCAGCTAATCTGTAAGGAGCAGATACTAATCCAGAAGTACGCATCATAGTCATTAAGTAATTATCGTGTCTTGATTTCTCATTAGTAGCTTTGTACCATGCATTGATATCACTGATTACATTACCATACTTAGCAACATTCTCTTTCTTAGAAGCCCATTTTTGGAACTCTTCCTCTGCTTTTGTTTTAGTTGCTACAGTTTGATGTTGCGTTAAAGCATCAATCATTCCTTGACGATTTTTCCAATAGTTAGCTACACCAGCATATTTAGATGCATAGTTAAGACGTACAGCATCATTAGATGCCATATATTTCTTCATTACATCCATTCCTAATTTAGAACCTTCTACCCAAGCTGGATAAGCATATTTGATATTTTGTTCTACACCTTGAGCTGGCATCCATCTGTTTGTTCTTCCTGGATATCCTAAGATCATAGAGAAATCACCTTCTTGAATACCTGTGATAGATACTGGTAAATGGTGTTTCGGTACCATTGGTACGTTATTAACAGAATATTCTGCTGGATTACCATTTTTATCTGTGTAAACACGGAACAAAGAGAAATCCCCAGTGTGACGTGGCCACTCCCAGTTATCAGTGTCTCCTCCGAATTTACCGATGCTATTAGGAGGTGTTCCTACTAAACGTACATCATTGTAATCTTGGTACACAAAGTAATAAAACTCATTCCCTTGAAAGAAAGATTTAACCGACACAGTATATTTACCATCTCCATCATTCTCTTTTTGGATCTTCGCTATTTCTTGGTTGATAGCTTTCTCTCTTTCTAATTCTGTCATTTTATCATTAACAACACTTAAGATACGTTTAGAAACGTCATCCATTCTAACGAAGAAACGAACTGATAAACCCTTTGCTTGACGCTCAGTTGCTTTATCTTTTGCCCAGAAACCATTTGTTAAGATATCATCCTCTGGAGTTGATAGATTAGCAATCTTATCATACCCACAGTGGTGATTAGTCAACACTAAACCTTGATTAGAAATAATCTCAGCTGTACATCCTCCATCGAATTGAACTATAGCATCTTTTAATGAATGATTATTAATACTATAAATCTCTTCAGACGTTAACTTAAGTCCCATCTTTTGCATATCACGCTGATTCAAGCGCTCTATAAACATCAAGAACCACATTCCCTCATCAGCCTTTACCGTTGTAGGTATCGCTAGGATGAATGCAGTTAAAAATAAAATTATTTTTTTCATATTAATTAGTATGTTAGAAATGCGAAGATAAATGTTATTCAACAATTTCGCCTTCTATTAAGGTAATTATTCAAATTATGTGACTTATTCTTCACTTTTATCTTTAGAACAGCTACGTGGAATATTATTTCTATTGTCATATTTGTCTTGTAATTCATCTACAACAGACCTTTTCCATAACTTTATTCCAGTTATATAAGCACTCCTTGCAATCAAAAATGCCGCAACAGGAGAAGTAATAAACAAGAAGAAAACGATTGCTAGTACTTTTGTTGTCGTAGAAAACTCCGCAAAGTGGATTGCTGCTCCTGTTAGAATACAGCCTATACCTAATGTAGCTGCTTTAATCGTGATCGACAGTCTCGTATAAAAATCAGGCATCCTCACTATTCCGATAGAAGCTATCAATACAAACACTGCTCCTACAGTGCTTAATATCATAATAAACATATCAATCATCTCTATTTCTCTTTATTAAGTAATTAGAAAAAGCTACTGTACTCAAAAAGGCAATCAGTGCAAGAATCATCGCTACGTCTAAAAACACAGGATCATCTGCTATCAAACTAAACACACCGATAACACCAACTCCTACGGTAATCAGCAAATCTAATGCTACTACTCTATCTGCTACAGTAGGTCCTTTTAAAAAACGAATAAATATAAGGACTAAAGACAAACTTAGTATGGGCATTATCACATATATAAAATACTCTTCTACTGTCATCGTAATATCTCTAATAGTTTAGTTTCTGTTCTCTTCTTTAAGTTCTTGATAAACTTCTTTTTATCTGTTAGATACATTGTATGTATATACACATAACTTTTATCTTCAGCTATATCGATTACCATTGTTCCAGGTGTCAATGCAATAATATTAGTCAACATTGTAATCTCAAAATCAGTCTTAGCATCTAAGTGATATTTGATAATACCTGGTGTAGTATGATATTTAGGGGTCATTACATCTATCGCTACTCTTAAGTTCGCCTCCATCATATCATACAAAAAGTATAAGATAAAGATCAATATTTTAGGCACGCGATAGAAGTACTGCTTATCCACATCTTTAGATCGGCGTGTCAACATCCATAGAATAAAGAAACCTGCGACGCTACCAAAGATAAAGTTGGAATAATTCAGTTGTCCAGTTAATGCTACCCAGACAAACATCAGTAATAAATTAAGTAAAAAATACTTTAACATAACTCTTCTATTTTAAATGATGCATTACAGAATCAATATAGATTGACGGATTCATCAATTCATAAGCCACTCGTTGAGCTACTTCAAAAACAAACGACGCCTTAAATCCTATTAACAATGATACTATTGCAAGTCCTACCACAGGAACTACTAATGCCCATTGCCCTTGCTTGTGAAATGGAGCGAAATGATCCACTTCCTCTGCATTTGGTTTAGGCAAATCTTTCCAAAACACTTCTGCCCAAATACGAGCCACAATAAACAAGGTGATAAAACTAGCGAAAATCATCGTCGCTAATAATACATAATGCTCTTGTTTGAATGCTTCTTGAAACAACATAATCTTTGGCCAGAACCCAGATAATGGTGGAATACCTGCTAAAGAGAAGAGGATGATAGCAAAAACAATAGACAGCTTCGGATAGTCTTTATAAAATCCTCCTAAACGATAGATATCTTGTGTCTCACGAATCTTTTGTATAAGACCATTCATCATAAAGAAATTACTCTTAACGATTACATCGTGGATCAAATAGAACACAACTCCAACGAATGCTAGCTCTGTATACATCCCTATTCCAGCTATTAAATAACCTATATGACAAACAATAAAATAAGAAAGAATCCTTCTAATATTACGCTTATTGATTACTCCTAAAGCACCACTTATCATCGTTAATATTGATATTACAACAAATACTTCCAACACAAAATCATCTGGCTTAAATACCACTGTGAATACCCTAATCATAGAATACACTCCCATCTTAGTCAACAATCCACCAAACACCGCTCCGATAGCTGATGGTGGGGTATGATAAGATGATGGCAACCAAAAGTACATAGGGAATACCGCTGACTTAATACCAAATCCAACAAAGAATAATAGGGCTGTCACAGTGACTAATCCTCTATTTTCTACTGCTGCTACGTGCTCTGGTAAGTCGGCAATATTCAAACTTCCTGTGATACCATATAATATACCGATAGCTGTCAGAAATATAGCTGACGCTAACATATTCATTGTTACATATTTTACAGCTCCTTCCATTTGTCTCTTTTTACCTCCCAATGTCAATAAGACAAATGAAGAGATAATCACTACCTCAAACCATACATATAGGTTAAAGATATCTCCTGTTAAGAAGGCTCCCAT
This sequence comes from Flavobacterium sp., assembly GCA_051649065.1. Lineage (GTDB taxonomy): Bacteria > Bacteroidota > Bacteroidia > Flavobacteriales > Flavobacteriaceae > Flavobacterium. Next base: position 6,795 of record JBOFGJ010000639.1, read on the forward strand.
CAGTCCCATAATAAGGAAGTGATAGATAAAAAAGTACCCATAGCGTATACGACTTGTATTTATACCTGCCGTTGAATAAACTCCCACCGCTAATGAGACGATAGCTGTAAGCATTACCATAATTGCACTAAGGGTATCGCCTACGAATGTTATTCCAAATGGAGCTTGCCAACCTCCCATTTGCATTGTTATATTTCCATTCTCCCAAATCAAGGCAAACAATCTCCAGCTTATAAAGAAGCCGATAACGTTACCAATTACACTAATCGTTTTTTGCGCACGTACGTTCTTCCAAAAGAATAACAATACGATTGCAGTCAACATATGTACGAATATGGGAGCTAATATAAAGTTCGAAATCATATATCTAAATCTTGTATATTAAGTGAGTCCAAGTCGTCTGTTCCTGTAGTCTCGTGTACTTTCTTCAACAATATAATCGCGAAGGCAGTTAACCCAAAACTAATTACAATAGCTGTCAATATTAATGCTTGTGGTACAGGATCTGCATAAGCATCTGTGAAGTGTGTATTCTCTCCGTTTATAATAGGTGCCTTACCTTTCGTAAGCTCCCCCATTAAGAAGATAAGAATATTCGCTCCATTACCTAACATCATAAATCCTAATAATAATTTGACCATACTTCTACGTAAAATCAAATAAATACCTGCAGAATATAAGACCCCTACTAATACTACTAAAAGTAACTCCATAATTCTATCTTTTATTCATCTTCTGAAATAGTCAACAATATCGTCAAGACTACTCCAATTACTACTAAATAAACTCCTATATCAAAAAACAATGCAGTTCCTACAGAACCGATAACTGCTACTTTATCCGCAAACCACACTCCTGTCATAAACGACTTCCCTAATACTACAGGTAAGAACCCACTAATAAAAGATATTGTCAACCCTATAGGAATTAAAGTACGCGGTGGTACTTGGAACAATCGCAATGTTAATCGAGTGGTATAGGCTAATGAATGTAATACAAAAGCAATTGATGCTATAAGTCCACCCACAAATCCACCACCTGATAAGTAATGTCCTCTTAATAATACAAAAAGAGAAAACAATAATAACAATGGTAACAAGTAATTCGTCGCTGTTCTAAGAATCGTTGAATTTAACTTTCTAACGTCGTGTTTTGGTTTAATCTTCATCTTCCTTATATTTTAACATACTGAACACTCCTAATGCGGCGATAGATAGTACAATACCTTCTATCATCGTATCAAATCCTCTAAAGTCTACTAGTATGACATTAACCACATTCTTACCTTTCGCTAATACATAGGCATTTTCTGCATAGAAACGACTAATATCCTTATCCGCAGGTGATACTAATGCCTGTAATGTAATAATCGAAATTAGCGTACCAAAAGAGATTGCTATAATAGCATCCCTAAACTGTATCTTGCTATTTCCAAGCTTTAAGAACGCTGGAAGTTTAAACATCACAAGTAGGAATAATACTGTTGTCAATGTATCAATGGCGAACTGTGTCATTCCTAAATCCGGTGCTCCATAGAACACAAAGATTAAACAGATACAATATCCCACTACTCCTGTAGCTGCGATAGCTGTTAAACGAGAGGATGTATTGATTGCAAAAAACACAGCTACCACCGTAATCAAAAACACGACTAGTTCATATACCCTAAATTCGGATAACCCTACTGTATTAACAGCTAATGGTACATCTGTAAAAAGTTTATATCCTACTAGCCCAATAAAGAATACAATAATCACTGCTAGATATGATCTCAAATATCCGTTGTGGAAAATCCAAGTATATCGATAAGCCAAAATTCTAAAAAACTCAATGATGATAGAGAAAATATGCTTAGGTGATACTACATCAAATCGCTCAACAACTCTCATTGAATTTTTCCAGCATTTGAAAGCGAAGTATACTCCTGTTCCTAAAACAATAGTACATCCACTTAAAAGCAAACTTGTATTTACTCCATGCCATATAGCTAGTGGCATTTCTACCATACTACCATTTATCGCACTAAACGTTGCAAGAATAATCTCTTTGTAAGCTATAACAGGTAATATCCCAAATAACAGAGTAAAGAATCCTAATACAATAGGTGGTGCTAACAATCGCCAATCTGGCTTATGTGAAACACAGAACTCTTTAACTGGTTTGCCAAAGAATGGTTTAATACCTATTAAGAACCCTGAGCCTGTCAAGAAAACATTAGTAAAGAACAATGCCCCTACTAATACTAAAGAAAGATTATAATCATGATAATGTAATCCACTTTCGTAGATTAACTCCTTTCCAATAAATCCAAAAGTTAAAGGTATACCTGCACACGATAATGCAGCTACCCCGCCTGCTACTGCTAGAAGAGGAAAGTATTTACGCAATCCACCTAATTCAGTAATATCTCGAGTATGTAATGCGTGATCTATGATTCCCGTAATTAAGAAGAAAGCTGCTTTGTATAAAGCATGTGCTAGTACAAACACAGACACAGCATATAATGCTAATTCTGTACCTATTCCCAATAAGAATACTAATAGCCCTAATGCAGAGATAGTAGAATAGGCTAATATACCTTTCATGTCTTTTCTAAACACACTGTGAAAAGCTCCGAAAGTCATCGTTACCCCACCTACGACTAATAATATCGTACTCCATTCCATAGTCCCTCCTAAGATTGGAGTAAATCTAGCTAGTAAGTAAACCCCTGCTTTCACCATAGTCGCTGAGTGCAAATAGGCAGATACAGGTGTAGGTGCTTTCATCGCTCCTGGTAACCAAAAGTGAAACGGAAACTGCGCTGACTTCGTAAAGGCAGCAACGAATAAAAGAATGATTATGAATAAATAGTATGGATTTTCTTTTAATACGTCACCTTGGCTAAGTAATTCACTTATTGTGTAGGTACCAGATACAGTACCAAGTATTACACCAAAAGAAAGCAAAAAGAAACCTCCTAATCCAGTTATAGCTAAAGCCCATAGAGCACTAGCTCTGGATTCTTCTTCTTCATTGTTGAATCCAATTAAGAAGAACGAACTTATACTGGTAAGTTCCCAAAAAACAAATAAGGTTATAAGGTTATCAGAAGTAACCACCCCTAACATCGCACCCATAAAGATCGTGAGGTAACAAATAAATCGATGTAGTAGAGGATGCCCTCTTAAATAAGAAGATGCATATAAATATACCAGCGTTCCAATTCCTGAAATCAATAATCCAAATAACAGCGATAATCCATCTATCTTAAAATCTAAATTGATACCTAATGAAGGTACCCACTCAGATGTATATAGCACACTATTCACTCCATCTTTTACAGAACGTAAAAAAGATAATAGATATAAAAAAATTGAAAATGGAAGTAGGGATATTAATGCAACAAATTTACTTTGTACGAACTTTTTTAGAAATAGTACTACAAAAGCAAGAACAAAAGTGAGAAAAAGTAATGTTAGCATATTTTTTTTATTTCTCTAAATATATATTTTCAGTTTGTCGTAAATATATACAAAAAAAAACAAAAAATAATGTCTAACCATCAGTAATACAATAATCACCAATACATTTTTCTCACCCTTACTCTACTCATTAGAGAATAGAAGATTATTCTCTTAATAAAATATTATCTATTCAACATTTCCCATAATTTATCCTTTAGCTCTGTCAGCCCTTGTTGAGCAACAGAAGAAATAAACATATATGGTACTTCGTTTAATTCAGCATCTAACTGCTCTTTTAACTCTCCTTGTAATTCGTCGTCTAGCATATCACATTTCGTAATTACTAAAAGACGGTCTTTATCCAACATCTCTGGATTATATCTTCTAAGCTCATCAACTAAAATCTCATACTCTTTAGTGATGTCTTCTGCATCAGCAGGCACCATAAACAGTAATGTTGAGTTTCTTTCAATGTGTCTTAAGAAGTAGTGACCCAAACCTTTTCCTTCAGCCGCTCCCTCAATAATACCAGGAATATCAGCTATAACGAAAGATTTAAAATCTCTATAAGATACGATACCTAAATTTGGTTTCAACGTTGTGAAAGGGTAATCCGCTATCTTAGGTTTTGCAGAAGTAAGCACTGATAACAGAGTAGATTTACCCGCATTCGGGAATCCCACTAATCCTACATCAGCTAATACTTTTAATTCTAATACGATGTCCATTTCATTAATAGGCATCCCTGGCTGCGAATAACGAGGAGTTTGGTTAGTAGATGATCTAAAGTGCCAGTTACCTAACCCTCCTTTACCACCTGCTACCACGATTCTCTTCTCACCGTGCTCAGTTATTTCGAATAAAACTTCTCCAGTTTCTTTGTCCTTTACTACAGTTCCTAATGGTACTTCGATAATTTTATCGTCACCGTCAGATCCTGTACTACGAGAACTTCCTCCATCTCCACCGTGTCCCGCCTTAATGTGACGAGCAAATTTAAGGTGAAATAACGTCCATAGACCTTCGTTTCCTACAATATAAACGTGACCACCACGACCACCATCACCTCCATCAGGTCCTCCTTTTTCTATAAACTTTTCTCTATGTAAGTGCATAGACCCTTTACCTCCCTTACCAGAAGCCACATATATCTTTACGTAATCGACAAAATTCCCTTCAGTCATTTCCTATAATTTTTTAACCCTAAACTATCCCATACAATCGGAATCGGGCGGCAAAGGTAATATTTTTTAATTAATGTAATACCTTAAATCTCTAGATAACGTTTAAACGAGAATGAATTATACAAAACAAAGTAAAATTGATTAAAGCACACTATCGTGTGATTTAAAGCTAATTGAAGCTTTGTGAAGTAGAATTAATTCGCAGTAAAAGTAGTTTCAGATTAAGGTAATATACTACCTTATATTAAAGTATCTATAACTTTACTTAAGCGTCCTGTGATTTCTTCGATAGTACCGATTCCATCTACAGCGTGAAACACATTCTTATCTTGATAATACTTTATTAATGGCGCTGTATTTTCATTATACTCTGTATAACGATATCTTATCTTAGCTTCATCTTGATCATCTGCTCTACCGCTAGTCTTACCTCTTTCTAAGATACGTGCTACTAAGATATCATCATTAGCCTCTAGTGCTACAGTACCAGCAAGTCTAATGTTTTTTTCTTTAAGTAATGCCTCTAATGCTTCTGCTTGTTTTATTGTACGTGGAAAACCATCGAATAAAAAACCATCTTTATCCATATTCTTTTCCACTTCATTAGCTAGCATATTGATCGTTATTTCATCTGGAACTAACTTAGCTTCTGACATATATACCTGAGCCTGCTTACCTAAATCCGTACCATTCTTTAAATTATAACGAAAAACATCTCCTGTAGAGATATGTGTTAAATTGTATTTTTCTTTTAAAAACTCAGCTTGTGTTCCTTTCCCAGCCCCTGGTTTTCCAAATAAAACTATTGCAATCATTATCTACTGTTTATTCTGTTAGTCTAATCTTTATTCTTTAATTTGGTATATCTCTGGTAGGTTTCTACCGTGCTTATCGTAATCCATTCCATATCCTACGATAAACTTATTCTCTATCTCAAACGCTACGTAATCCAAAGGGATATCCTTTTTATACGCTTCTGGCTTTAGACATAGTGTAAAAATACGTATTTCTTTTGGACGGTGTTGATCAAATAATTTTTTAAGTGCTACTAAAGTATTACCTGTGTCCACAATATCTTCTAGAATAATTATGCGTCTATCCGTCACATCAATATCAAGTCCTAGTAATTGATTAACTTGGTTAGTCGATTGTGTCCCAATATATGAAGCCATTTTAATAAAGCTCATCTCACAAGCTCCTTCATAATACTTCACTAAATCAGAAACAACCATAAACGATCCGTTTAGAACCCCTATAAATACAGGAACATCACCATTCATATCCGCTTCTATCTGTTTTGCGATTTCACGCAATCTAGTATCGATTCGTTCCGCTGATATAAAAGGAACGAACACTTTATCTAATACTTGTATTTCCATTGTGTTGAAGTTGTTCGTAATTTGCAAATATACAAAAAGAATACAGCTTTATTCGTTTCTATGCAAAGGAATTACCCCTAAAATTAAAAAAACGCTTATCTATAATCAAGTTCTTAACCATTTGTACTATTCCGTTTTTGTAATAAAAAAAACGTAGCGTTTTAAAAAACGCTACGCCTAAAACAAACTAATTCAATCTAACTCTAAAACCAAAGTTTATAGTTTCATTGTTGAGATTATTTTCACTACTTAAAACGTAATTTTCAATTTCTAACGAGCCCTTCTTTAACTCGCTTGTTGCCCAAATATAAGTTAATTTTTTTAACTTATAAACTTTTATTTAATAAAACATTATAAATAAACGATAAGCAAACATCAAACAAAATACACTATATTAAAATTAATCTCAATAATTCACATTAATCACAAAATAAAAACAATAAATACCAAAAAAACAAAGAACTCATCAAGTAATTATCAAAAATCAAACAATCACAGTTTATCATTTTATTTTTACCAGCAACAACATATTGACGATTACTGTCTGTAAAAAGATTGCTTTTTACAGAAAACATCAACTTAAGATATTTACAACTACTATATACTCTCAATAACCACAATGCTTAGAAAACATCAAAAGATGCTTTTCTGTCGATGGATGTAATACCTTATCATAGTGTAACTACAGCACTCGGGGTATATCATTGATATACAGCTCTCAATACCAAAAGCTAATCCCTAATTCTAATCAAACCGTGGAGGTATTATCTCAATAAATTGACCTATTTATAGCATAATGATAGCAGTTTGATGGCATAATGGTCGCATTAAAAAGATCAAAAACTATGCGACCACTATGTGATCACTATGCGACCATTATGCGACCACTCACAAAAAATCTTGTCTCGTCCTAATATAGCTATACAGTTATTGTTTATAATCCTGCTTTTAACTGTACACTTGTTTTTATAGTCCTATCATAACTATACAATTACTTGTTGTTCTTTTTTGTTCGTATAGTAGTTCTTCCATCTCTTAGTTAATATACCACTTTTAAGATGTGCTTGTTCTGGAGTTAATCTATCACAACTATCGTGAGGTCTGATTTGATTATACAACTTTACTATTCATCTTTTATTTCTTTTCTCAAACTAATACAAATAGTAAAACTCACTGTATTCACGAGTTGTTTTTCAAGATAAAAAAGCAAACCTTTTAGTGAGTAAATTTTAAACAGCCTCTTTTATATTTTTGATTTATCTTTGCTCAATAACAATACAACTACACAATGAATTACTTTTCTACTGATTTCCGTTTGGGAATATTAGGAGGAGGTCAATTAGGAAAGATGCTCCTATCTGACTCTCGCAAATTTGACATCGCGACTAATGTATTAGATCCTAGCAAAGATGCACCTGCACAATATGGCGCGCACCAATTCTTTCAAGGAGATTTAATGGATTTTGAGACTGTTTATCGCTTTGGTAAAACAGTTGATACCTTGACTATCGAGATAGAAAACGTCAATTTAGACGCTCTTGATAAATTAGAGGAAGAAGGGCTAAAAGTATTCCCTTCTCCAAAAACGCTTCGTCTTATCCAAAACAAAGGAAATCAAAAAGACTTTTATACTACTCATAATATCCCAACTGCTCCTTATAAGAGATTCTCTACGATAGAAGAACTTAAGGCTGCTACTGTGGCAAATGAAGTAACGATGCCATTCGTATGGAAATGTGCACAGTTTGGTTATGATGGTAATGGAGTAAAAGTAGTTCGCACGATTACTGATCTTGATACATTGCCTAATGTGGAATGTATCGCTGAAGTAATGGTTCCTTTTAAAAATGAATTAGCTGTTATCGTAGCGCGTTCTGCTACTGGAGAGATAAAGACTTATCCTGTGGTAGAAATGGAGTTTCACCCTGAGGCAAATCAAGTAGAGTATGTAATATGCCCTGCTCGTATAGATACTGCTGTAGCTGATAAGGCGAGAGCTATCGCACTTCAAGTGTCAGAGAAATTTAACCACGTAGGGTTACTTGCTGTAGAAATGTTCCAGACTCAAGAAGATGATGTATTAGTTAATGAGGTAGCTCCACGTCCACACAACTCTGGACACTACTCTATCGAAGCTAGTTATACATCACAATTCGAACAACACATCCGCGCTATTCTAGGATTGCCATTAGGGAATACGGATAGTAAAGTGGCTGGTATTATGGTAAACTTAGTTGGTGCAGAAGGGTATACAGGTCAAGTATTCTACGAGGGGATGGAAGATATCTTAGCGATAGACGGAGTTACTCCTCATATCTATGGCAAGAGAGAGACTCGTCCGTTCCGCAAGATGGGACACGTAACTATCGTGAATAGCGATATGACTAAAGCTAGACAAATAGCACAAACTGTAAAAGAAACTATTAAAGTAATCAGCAAATAAAACTTATGAAAATAGCAGTAGTAATGGGCAGTACATCTGATATGCCTGTAATGCAAGATGCAATCAATATTATTAAAGAATTCGGTGTGGAAGTTGACGTAGATATTGTATCTGCTCATAGAACACCTGAGAAGTTATTTGACTTCTCTTCTAATGCACATTTACGTGGTTATAACGTGATCATCGCTGGAGCGGGCGGTGCCGCACATTTGCCAGGTATGGTGGCTTCTATGTCTCCACTTCCGGTAATCGGTGTACCAGTTAAGTCTAGCAACTCTATCGATGGATGGGATAGTGTACTATCTATCTTACAAATGCCTGGTGGTGTTCCTGTAGCTACTGTAGCCCTTAATGGTGCTAAGAACGCAGGATTACTTGCATTGCAAATTTTAGGTAGTCAAAACCAAGATATCTTAAACAAGATGATTGAATATAAAAATGGATTAAAAGAAGCTGTTCTTAAAGCCTCTGAATCAATAAAGTAATTACGAATAATATTACATACAAAAGAAGGGAATAGTGATAAATCCATTTATAAAGATTATCAACTATTCCCTTTTCTATATCTATTTACTTGATTATAACAAAACTTGAATCAACGCTTCCTTGTTTCCATACTAGTTTATTATTATAGTATATTTCGGATTTCATCTGACTTTGTCCACTCTTATTGAACTTCATTTCTAGTTTATCCTCATCTCCATTTGGCAAACTCAAATACACAATATATCTATCTGGAGCTACATAAGAGCCTGCATTAATACTTATATAATACTCTGATTTACTACCATTACTAGTAGGTACAGACTTTATTATATCCCCACCCTTTGCATAAATGTTAGATATCTTATTTCCTTTTTCATCTGCACCATATAATATTACTTCCTTATGAGCAAATGAGCCATTAAATGAAGGATCTAACAAATTATTACCATTTACATCCTTAAACATAATAGTATAATAAGTATCAATCACCATTGGCTTTGATTCATCATTACTACTACAAGCCATTACAAATAACAAACTAATAAAAAGAATTACATTTTTCATATTAATGCTTTTAAAAATTAGAATGATAAAACTAATCCTCATCAACAAAAAAAACATATAATAATCAAATACAAATTAACTACTAATATATAAATTCAAATACTCAGTGCTCTCATAAACAAAACACTTCTAACACGAACAACAAATTCGTAATTAAAGAAAAAGACTATGTTGGCATGCTGTTAATATATCCCTTACTATTCGACTAATAGGTGATTGATTACTTACTCCATTTATCCCAAGATAAGGTAAATTCTGTATCACCTCATCTCTCCCTTGGTACACCACTTCTTTACACAGTGTATCTATAGTATTACACTCTGCCTCTGTCAATTCAATATCTTCTTGTACTTTCTGCCATATAGTAGATGCTAAATCATAAAAAGCTTCTCTACGGGTATGGAAATTCTTATATAAATTAGTCAACAACTCCTGTTGAAACTGTTCATAAACACCTCCTCTTAATTTGTTGAAATACACTTCCATTTCTTCTAAGAAGTGTCCTTGCATTCCCAATAGATTAACTGCTAAAGTGAATTTCGCAAAGGGATAAAAGGGAAACCTATACAGGGCATTATCTATCGTACAAGTCTCACTACTGATATTAAAACTTCGTGATTTAGGAACGTGAAGGTCTACTGCTTTTATAGAATGACTACCTGTAGCGATGAGCCCTATGGTCTCCCAACTATTTATCTGCTGCACTTCACTTGGAAGAAAGAAAAAAGACTTGTAGATAGGGTTACCCATATCGTTGTACTGTAATACACCGTTAATTTCTAACTGACAGTTCGCTGTAAAAACAGTACAATGTTTTAATCCTGTGATTATATCCCAATGCCCATTAATTATGTAAGCATCATCTTCTTCTTTTGCGATACCACCAACTTTACCACTTCCACCAAAACAAACTTTCGGGTTGCTAAAAATAGTTTTACTCTCTGTTACATTAATAAAACCGACAAACATATTTGCGCCTGAACATAAGGTTACAGTCCACCCAAGGCTACCATCAATATGTGCCAATTCTTCTTCTACCTCTAGTGCTTTTATAAAATCTAGTTCAAGTCCATTATAGTCTTTTGGGACAAATAAATTAAACAAGTTGTTATTATACAAAACTGCTAACTGATTCGTAGTAAGGTGTCCTTGTAGTTCTGCTTGTTCTATTTCATTAATAAGTATTTGCTTATCTTTATTATTCAAGTGCTGTTTCATAAGTGGTTGCTTTATAAGTTGCAAAACTAACCTATATAAACAGCTAAAACAATGAAATAGTTCCGCAGAGCACTTATGTCTCTAAACAACATTTGTGATTAATCAAGTGATTCTGGTAGCAGCAGATTAAACTGACTTGCAGTAAGAATATCACTTACAATCTGGTTCATTTCTGTAGTATAGTCCATTGCCGCCATTCCAAGATAAGGAACAACTTTTAGAATAGAGTTACGTCCTTTATAAACTAATTCTTTACACATTTTATCAATATTAACTATCTTTTCTAGAGATAACTGACCATTTAATAATATTTCTTTACTAGCATCACTTGCTAGACTGTAAAAATCTGTTCTGCGTTCTAAGAACTTCTCTTCATATTGATAGAAAATCTCATCTTTAAACTCAAAGTACTTATTGTATAATTCTCCTGTGAAGTACTTTCTCAGTTCATCCATAAAATGCTCTTGCATCCCAAGATGATTAGCTGTTAATGTAAGTAGAGAAAACTGCTCAAAGGGAAATTGATAGGTCTGATCTTTAATAACAGGGTTCGTGCTATCTATTTCAAAAGCCCTGTTCGCGCTGACCCTAAACTTATTTACTTTCACACTATGGCTCGCTGTAGCACATAGTCCTATAGATTTCCAATCCTCAATAATAGCCACTTCCTTGGGAAAGAAAAAGAAAGTTTTAAAATATGGAGATCCGTCAGCATTAAACAATAATTTGCCCTTATCCTCAATGTGACAATTAAGTGTTAGTACTGTACAATGTGGTAGCCCAACGATATAATCCCATGTACCATTAACGATATAACCATCTTTAGACACAGTGGCGATACCATCTATCTGAGCGCTTCCTCCAAAACACACTTTACTGTCTTGAAATATCATCTTAGCCATAAAACTCTCTAAATAGCCAACGAACATATTAGCACCAGCCCCCATAGTCACTGTCCATCCAAGACTTCCATCGATTCTAGCTAGCTGCTCTTCCACTTGTAAAGCTTCTATTAAATGAAGTCCCAATCCACCGAATTCTTTAGGTACAAACATATTAAACAACTTATTATTGTAAATTACCTTTAGTTGTTTCTCTGTAAGGGTTCCTACTCTCTTTGCTTCCTTAACTTCACTTCTTAGGATTTCTAAATCCTCTGTCTTAATTTCCAGCATAATACATTGATTAATTATCTATTAGAACAAACATATTAATTTAACTATTACCTTAAACCTAGAATCAGCATTAGCCAAATACTCCAAAGTAATGCTACTTTATAGTTCTTTCATTAGCTCTATAACCATACTATAGTATACTGAAATCTAATTCAGACCTATCTTGTATAATTGCTTTTCGTCTATATGTCTATCCCTGATTCTGGGTTAAATCTGCTACGATCATTTACTGCGAACGAAGTTTACTTTACATATCTTTTTGTACAATTCATTCTCGTTTAAACGCTCTCGCCAGACCTAAGATACTATTAATATGTGATTATTCTCATATAGTGCAAAAAACATTCCACTTCTGCTATAAACTACTTTAATATTTTAAAAATAAATGTATCTCATATCAAAATAAGGGAGTTGTCTTAGTTTACCACAAATTACATTAGCCAAATACTACAAGCTAAATTTTAAATTATCTCTAACACTGCATTCTTTAAAAAAACCTTACTTTTATAGTATAATAAATAGAGAAATTAAAACTTATGTCGACATTAAACAATCCATTTAACACAGTACACGGCACTGCGCCATTTACTCAAATTAAAACGGAAGACTATATACCTGCTTTTCAAAAAGCAATACAAGATACAAAGAACGAAATAGACGCTATTACTTCTAATATTACTACTCCTACTTTTGAGAATACATTAGAAGCATTAGCTTACTCAGGAATGGAACTAGATGTGTTATCTAACATCTTCTTTAACCTCAACTCTGCAGAGACAAATGATGAAATGCAAAAAATAGCACAGGAAGTCGCTCCTATGTTATCAGCACTAAGCAATGATATCTCGCTTAACGAGGAGCTATTTAAACGTGTGAAAGCAGTCTATGAACAAAAAGACAGCTTAAACTTAAATACTGAGCAGGAAACCCTGTTGACAAAGAATTATAAAAGCTTTGTACGCAATGGTGCGCTGTTATCAGAGGACAAGAAAGAACGTTTAAGAGCTATAGACTCAGAATTATCGACTACTGCACTTAAATTTGGAGAGAACGTTTTAGCAGAAACACATAAATACCAACTACACATCACTGCTGAGCAGGACTTAGCGGGACTACCAGAAGGTGCTATAGAAGAAGCGAAAGCACTAGCTGATCAAGAAGAAAAAGAGGGTTGGGTATTCACATTAGACTATCCAAGTTATATTCCGTTTATGACGTATGCTGATAATCGTGAATTGCGTAAGGAAATGGCGATTGCTTCAGGTAAAAAAGCCTTTCAAGACAACGAACACAACAATGAGGCTAATGTTTTAAAGATTGTAAACCTACGTCATGAGAGAGCTAATCTACTAGGATATGCTACACATGCTCACTTCGTATTAGAAGAGCGTATGGCACAAAGCCCAGATAAAGTAAATGCATTCTTAAATGAGTTGTTAGCAAAAGCGAAGCCTGCTGCTGATAAAGAATTTGCGGAGTTAACTGCATTTGCGAAGAAATTAGATAACATAGATCACTTAGAGAAATGGGATGGTTCTTACTACTCGGAGAAGTTAAAACAAGAGCGTTTTAGCTTAGACGATGAGTTATTAAAACCTTACTTCCAATTAGAAAATGTACTAGACGGTGCTTATCAAGTAGCCAATAAGCTATACGGATTAGTATTTACAGAAGTACACAATATAGAGAAATACCACGCTGATGTACGTACTTTTGAGGTTACTAATGAGCAAGGAGAATTTATCTCTGTATTCTATACCGATTTCTTCCCACGCAAAGGAAAGAGAAACGGAGCTTGGATGACTTCATTTAAAAATCAATATATCAAAAATGGTATCAATGAAAGACCACATATCTCTAATGTGTGTAACTTCACCAAGCCAACAGCTACTAAGCCTTCGTTATTAACATTTAATGAAGTAACAACTTTATTTCACGAGTTTGGACACGCTTTACACGGAATATTAGCGAATACTACATACCCATCATTATCAGGTACTAATGTTTTCTGGGACTTCGTAGAATTGCCAAGTCAGGTAATGGAGAACTGGTGTTATGAGAAAGAAGCTTTAGAATTATTCGCTAAGCACTACCAAACGGGAGAGACTATCCCTATGGAATTGGTTGAAAAAATTAAAGAGAGTGCAAGCTTCTTAGAAGGAATGGCTACAATGCGTCAATTGAGTTTTGGGTTATTAGATATGGCATGGCACGGACAAGATCCTACTGCTATAAAAAGCTTAAAAGAGTTCGAATCAGCACAGTTTGCTTCAACTCAACAATATCCTGATGTAGCAGAGAACGCAATGAGTACTTCATTCTCTCATATCTTCCAAGGTGGATATTCATCTGGATATTATAGCTATAAATGGGCAGAGGTATTAGATGCTGACGCATTCGCTTACTTTAAAGCGAATGGTATCTTTAATAAAGAAGTTGCTACTAAGTTTATGAACAATGTATTATCTCAAGGAGGTACAGATCACCCAATGACATTATACAAAAAGTTCAGAGGACAAGAACCTACACCTGATGCTTTATTAAAAAGAGCAGGGTTATTATAGGTTGACAGTGGACGGTTTACAGTAATCAGCTGTAAACCGTTAACTGTTAGCTAAATTACATTATCTATGAGTACACCTCCTTTTACTACTGACCAAGCAAAGAGTATCACGCTTAAAAAGGGAGATTATCTCTTTCAAGCAGGCGACATCACTTCCCTATTATATTATGTTGTCAGTGGGTGTTTACAACTCTATATTTTAGATCAAAATGAAGAACGTATTATCCGTTTCGGATATAAAGGAAGCTATATCTGTGCATTAGACAGTTTGATTACTCAACAGCCTACACTCTATTACCTCCAAGCTATAAGACATACCAAGGTTCTTGTGCCATCAACTGAAGAAACAAAGGTATTACTAAGTGATATGGAAGGGCTAAAGAAACTTGTAATACAGTTTCAAGAAAGAGAAATAGACCTGTTGACAGATTCACCAATTGATAGATATAAAAGGGTACTTCATCGTTCTCCTACATTATTTCAAGAAGTCCCACAGAAATACATCGCACGTTATTTAAGAATGACACTTGAGACCTTCTCTCGTTTGAAAAAACTTGATTTGAATCAAGTTTTATAACATTCCTTTATTAGACCTTTGTTTTCTAAAACAATGAGTTATGACTACCCACGAAGTATTGAACGAATTATTGCTATTGACAACAAAGCACTTAGAGCAATTGCAACACTTAAAAACACTTAGTGTAGAACAATTAAATCATAAACCAACTGCTGAGCAATGGAATATACTACAATGTATTACCCACCTCAACCATTACTTTGACTTTTATCTACCACAGTTTAAGAATGCAATGAATGGTAAAAAGAAAGAACAGCAACTATTTAAAACAGGAGTGGTAGGTAAGTACTTTGCCAATATGCTGTTGTATCGAGAGAATCAGAAACCAATCAAGAGTCCAACACACACTAACCCCATAAATGAAAATGTATCTTTAGAAGCG
>JBOFGJ010000640.1:0-1689 GCA_051649065.1 Flavobacterium sp.
TACTACATTTGAGAGTTTCAGCTCTCAAATGTAGATCAATAAATCCTTTTTAAACTGCAACGTTCTACATCCAAAAACTAAATTTTAACTACACCTAGATAACTTCACCGCAAGATGGGCAAAGCATCATATACTTGAAGAAATGTGAGCAAGAACATCTCATAGCTGGTAGCCAAATCCGTTATGATGCTACAAGGTGCTTAGCAAGTTCTTTTCTGATTTCTGCGGTAGCTTCGTGACCAAGATTGCTGAAGACCTCTGACATATCATTAATATCAAATGTATTATTCGATACCAACATCCACAGTTCATTTCCTACTAATATATCTTTTCTATCGTAATAAGATGAAAATCGATTGTACTCACAATTAGTAACATCCATACCTGCTTCAGGATTGTAAGGAATCGCAATAAAAGCTCTTACATCTGCATCTGGATTCACGCTTAACCGCATAGCCGTCCACTTGAGTAACTTGCGTTTTAAAGTTCTAAACTCTTTTTTATTAGGCTTAACAGTTGTTATATCGATATAATATTCAATCCCTTCAGGAGTCCTAAAAAAAACATCGACAGTACTATCTGGATTGGTAACTTCTCTTCCTGGGGTAGTTAGCGCTTTTATTTTTGCAAGTTCAGTAGCCCGATCAGCGACATAATCATTATTCTCAAGTAAATCATTCAAGTATGTACCAATTCTTTCGTTTACTTCTCCCTTTAGCTTGTACTGGGTTTCAGCTGCATACCCAACACTATTAGCTAACATAGCTGAAACTTGCTCATAAAAGCTCATTCCAAATGTAGTATTAACTGACTGTGCTACTTTTCCATATAAAGTAATTTCATAACCAAGTAAACTCAAAAAAAATGGGCTCACATCTCCATTTTTAATATCATTAGCTTTTTCAGGTATTCTTGAATCAAACTTCAATATCTCCTTAAGCTTTTTAGTAACCTTACTCTGCACTTCTTTTTTCGTAACCATAAATCTTACTCCTGTTGAATAAATGGAAAAATGATTAGAAGCCCCACTTCTATAGAAACTACTAATTAATGTTCAATTAATGTAATAAGCAAGCTTGATTGAAAGTTTGTGAATTACACTACATATTACTGATTATAAAAAGAGTTGCACTTTAATAACTATTAAAGTGCAGATTTCGCGAGTTATAGCGCTTAATCGACGTGTTTTGCGCATTATCGTGACAAACTTGTCTCAAACTCAGTTTATGCAGCATAACGTGCATAAATAGTCACATACCTATCAGCCTAAAATTCTCACTCAGTGAAAAATATCTGGACTGTAAAGAGTCTTCCTCAGATGTAACGAAAGGTATAACTATTACAACATAATAAATCGGCTACTTGTCTACAGTTAAAGTTCTCTTATAAATCTTGATGGAGTTTGATATCTAATGTCACCCCAAGGCATGGTTCTTCGCTGTGGATAAGTAATATACAACCAACGCCGAGCCCTTGTTACAGCAACAAATGCACTATTCCTTTCTTCTTCAATTTCTTGTGTAGTCTTAGCCCTATAGTCAGGGAATACACCTTCACACATGCCAATCAAAAACACTATATCCTTTTCTAGCCCTTTCATTGTATGAACAGTGCTTAGCGTGATTCCTTTGCCTTGCGCATTTTCTGCTAACTGGCCAAGTGCATATGCATTTCGAAATGCTTGAAGTG
>JBOFGJ010000641.1:0-3378 GCA_051649065.1 Flavobacterium sp.
AGCTTTACTTAAAAACTACTATTTTATACTTTTAGTATGTAAAAATACATTACTTTTTTAAAAATAACCTTACACTGCTCCGAAAGTTTTCTGATTATCATTGCACATCCTTCATATCTCCTAAGTCCTATTCTATTCATTCTTAATCATTAGTAAAACATCTATTACAACTTCTTTATACCTCCATAGCTAATTAAAACTGATAAAATTATATAATGATAACAGTTTGATAGAATAATGATAGCATAGTGATCGCATCAAAAACACCCAAAAATATCAACAACAATATCAAACCTACACAACATCCTATCACAAAAAAATAAACAATTAAAAAACAACATATTACATATTTTTCAAAACAAAAAAACTCCAGTAAAGACAAGCCTTACTAGAGTCATTATAACTAATCAATTCTAATCACTATTCAATCAAGACAAAACTAATTTATCTCTATATGAACAATATTTTCTAGACTTGGAAGAACTCTTCCAATGCCTCAAATGTTATATTTTCTGTCAATACATCCTTCATTACCTGCCCTTTTTCTAAAGCGATAATACGATCTGATACCTCGTATGTATGCTGAAGGTCATGACTAGAGATAATGATTGATATTTCTCTACTCTGCATCTTCTGCTTTACTAATTCTTTTAATCTAAGTTGCGTTGTAGGGTCAAGATTTGCAAAAGGCTCATCTAGCACTACTAATTCAGGATTACCCATAAAAGCAGCAATAATTCCAACTTTCTTTTGATTTCCTTTAGAAAAATCACGTAAGTATTTACGCTGATTTAGAACCTCTTCATTAAAGAAGCTTCCATATACTTTTAAGTACTCATCAATCTCATTACGTGTCATCCCTCTTAATTCACCGACAAAGTAAAAGTATTCTTCCGGTGTTAAATACCCGATCAAAAATGAATCATCAAAGAAAGAACCTGTGCACTTTTTCCATTCTTCACTCTCATTTACTACCGCTCCTTTAATAGCAATACTACCTCTAGTAGGTTGAATCAAATCAAGTAATAAGCTAAAAAAAGTAGTTTTACCAGCACCATTATTACCTACCAGTCCTATACTCTGTCCTTTCTTAATCTCTAAAGAGGAGATGTCTAAAACAGTCTGTGCGCCATATGACTTCACTAAATTATTTACTACTATCATATTACTTTGATTTAAAAGCATTAATTGTGCTATATTTTTCCTTTTTATATATTTTTTCAATGTATCTAAATGCAGCATCTTGAAAGAACATACCAGCTATACCTGTAAGTACCAACATTCCAAAACCTCCCCAAAATCCATATATCATATACCCAATATAATATACGATTATAGGTAAGAACATCTTAGGCAGTGAGATTAACATTACTCTTAAGTTAAAGGCATTTTTATCTCCGAATACATTCTTATTCGCTGTTAAATCCACGGGACTCTTAAGATATGCTCCTCCTAATAATACGATATATCCATTAACACCAATATTGAACACCCCAGTAGCAATGATTAAATACACTAGATCCATACTTGTACTAATATAGATCAAAGACCCTACCATAGAGATAGCTGTACCTAAGGCAATAATTAACCACTTAGACTTTAAATAATTCTTATATGTAATGTTTTGAGTCATCATTAGGGGGTAATATGAAGAATCCCAACTAGGGACATACTGACCAAACATCATCAAGAATCCTCCTGATACCATAAACGCCACTATTATCATCAGTATAGTTGAATATTCTCCTGAAGCTCCAGGTCTAAGTACTAAGAACCCATAGAACATAAATAGTACACTCATTAACACAGTAGTTCGAGCACGCTTATTACGCAAAATCAACCTCACATCGTTCTTTAAAAATGAAGCATACGTACCGAAGCCATCTAGCCACTTCATCTCTTGTGTAGTTCCAACTTCTACCTTAATTTTTAACAGGTCGTCCATATACATATTATTTGCATAGTAGCGGATAGTCATTCTGATTGCTACTGCTAGGACACCTGCGTAAACAACTACCAATATGGGATAGTCATATACGCTATATAGTAAATACTGAGTATAGACCGTACTATCAAACAGGGCAAAATACTGAATGGCTGCTAAAGACCCAAATACCCCTATCACAGCAATAAACACAGCTTTATAAGACTCTATCAGAATATTAATGAAGTGCATCGTACATATACATAAATACACTGCTATGGACCAAGCTAACACTCCTAATATAGAATATCCCTGTGTAAGACATACAATCGCGAAGGGTATTATAAATAATAATTGGAGGAAGTTAAAAGCACTGACAAATGAGCTACCAATATAGAACTTAACTATCTTCAGTTTAGGAATAGGTAATACCAGTAAAGGTTTAATACTAGCTGTAGGCAACTTCTGCAATGCAAATCTCATAATCATCTCCGCTACCATATAGTACATCCAATAACGACTAATGACTTGTATAGGAGACCCCATACCTAAAGACATCTCTTCGATACCAAAGAATCCACTTATTCCAAATGCTAAAAACAAAAAACCTAAGTAAACAATAGCTAACCACTTAAATACTTTAACTACGGTTTCTATCTGTTCTCCACCATTACGTGCAAGTCTCTTTTTCTCTAAAAAAACAAATAACTTATGCATAACTAAAATTGTAATACTATTATATTAGTATCTATTTCTGTTTTTTGTTACAACTTAAGTACAATTATTTTTAATTTTATTAATTAAACAAAAAAACTCCATAGTCAACTATCTTAATTTTTAGTATTTTATAACATACCATACACTCTATTATATAGGAGGTATAAAAATAAGTAGCACAAACTACCATAAGCTTATCATTCAAAAAAAAAGAGCCATTCTTGAATATAAGAACAGCTCTACTAAACCTAAAAAACCAAAAAACTATGAAGTTAACTTTCAACTATATACATCCAAAAACAATGCCAAAAAAGCACTTATAAACCTCCCTCGCTATTTATATCAAAATAAATTACCTTTGCAACAAAATAGATACAATGAAAAAAGACATAGAGATACCAGTAGTAAAGAATATCGAATTAGTAATTATCAAAGAATACAGCGAGGAGTTTTTAGCTGACTCATGGTATGCATACTTATTTAATAATTCTGAAGAAGAAATGGAAGCTATCTTAGTAGTCTCACAAGCTATAGGAGAAATTGATGGAGAAATAAGAGGAACAAGCCAGTTTAGACATGCGTTTAAATCTATCCCTCCAAAAGGGAATGTGCGTGTAGAACTAGTAGATGAATCTGTTTTCAAATTAAGTAATACCTTTATGGTAACATTCTTCCAAGGAGGTAAACTTTATGATAAGAACTATACCTTCTTAGCGGACACTTTAGGAGATAAACAC
>JBOFGJ010000642.1:0-5821 GCA_051649065.1 Flavobacterium sp.
TAGATGACGTGATATAGATTATGGTTACTAGATAGAATTACGAGTGAGACCCTTCCTATCGTCAGGGTGACATAGATGAGGAAACAACATCACGACATCACGACATCACAACATCACAACATCACAACATCACAACATCACGCCATAATGTATTTAGATGACGTGATATAGATTATGGTTACTAGATAGAATTACGAGTGAGACCCTTCCTATCGTCAGGGTGACATAGATGAGGAAACAACATCACGACATCACGACATCACAACATCACGCCATCACGCCATCACGCCATAATGTATTTATATGACGTGATATAGATTATGGTTACTAGATAGAATTACGAGTGAGCCCCTTCCTATCGTCAGGGTGACATAGATGGGGAAACAACATCACGTCATCACGCCATCACGATATCACGTCATCACGCCATCACGCCATAATGTATTTAGATGATGTGATATAGATTATGGTTACTAGATAGAATTACGAGTGAGACCCTTCCTATCGTCAGGGTGACATAGATGGGGAAACAACATCACGTCATCACGTCATCACGACATCACGACATCACAAAAAAACAAAATCACAAAAAAACAAAATCACAAAAAAAAACTATAAAAATGGGACAAATTAATTTCGGAGGAACATTAGAAAATGTTGTAACAAGAGAAGAATTCACACTTGAACAAGCAAGAGAAGTATTAAAGAATGAGGTACTAGCTGTAATCGGTTATGGAGTACAAGGACCAGGTCAAGCTCAGAATCTTAGAGATAATAAGATAAATGTAATCGTAGGACAACGCAAGGACTCTGATAGTTGGGATAAGGCAGTTGCAGATGGATGGGTAGAAGGCAAAGACTTATTTGATATCGATACAGCGTGTCAGAAAGGAACTATCGTGATGAACCTATTGTCTGATGCAGGACAGATTCACACTTGGGATGCAGTGAAGGCAAATCTAACAGCGGGTAAAGCACTGTATTTTTCACACGGCTTTGGCGTTGCATTTCACGAGAAGACGAATATCATTCCACCTGCAGATGTAGATGTGTTTTTAGTAGCACCAAAGGGATCGGGTACGTCACTGCGTACATTGTTTTTAAAGGGGTGTGGGCTAAACTCTAGCTATGCTATTTTCCAAGATGCAACAGGTAAAGCACAGGAGCGTGCTTTAGCAGTAGGTATCGCTATTGGTTCGGGGTATATGTTTGAGACGACTTTTGAGAAAGAAGCCTATAGTGATTTGACAGGAGAGAGAGGAGTATTAATGGGTGCTATTGCAGGTATCTTTGAGGCACAGTATAACGTACTGAGAACCAAAGGGCATACACCTAGCGAGGCGTTTAATGAGACAGTAGAAGAGTTGACACAGAGCTTAATGCCTTTAGTAGCTGATAACGGAATGGACTGGATGTACTCTAATTGTTCTACTACTGCTCAGCGAGGAGCTTTAGATTGGAAAGACAAGTTTAGAGATGCCACTACACCTGTATTTAAAGAGTTATACGAGAGTGTAGCTTCAGGACGAGAAGCCGAAATCGTAATCACTGCTAATAGCAAGAAAGATTACAGAGCTAAACTAGAAGAAGAATTAAAAGAATTAAGAGAAAGTGAACTGTGGCAAACAGGTGTTGCAGTGCGTAAACTAAGACCATCCCAAGCATGAATCTATTAACGAAAGTATATCAAGCACAACAAAACATAGCACGAGTCGTCGTGCAGACTCCTCTTATCAATAATCTCAATCTAAGTGCACTTTATCAAGCTGATGTTTATCTGAAGAGGGAGGATTTGCAACCCGTAAGGTCTTATAAATTAAGAGGAGCCTATAATAAAATTACCACACTTACTCCAGACCAAAAGTTTGGAGGGGTAGTGTGTGCTAGTGCAGGTAATCATGCGCAGGGAGTAGCCTTCGCTTGTCAACAACTAGACATACACGCGACTATATTTATGCCTATTACGACTCCAAAGCAGAAGATAAATCAGGTCAGATTATTCGGAAAGGACAAAGTAGAGATTGTGCTAAAAGGAGATACTTTTGACGCTTGTTTTGCTGAAGCAAGTCAATATTGCAAAGAGCATCAGGCTGTTTTTATACACCCTTTTGATGATGAGGAAGTTATAGCAGGTCAAGGAACAGTCGCTTTAGAGATATTGCTGGCTGTGAAAGAACCCATTGATTATGTATTCGTACCAATCGGTGGTGGAGGGCTAGCCTCAGGTGTAAGTATTGTATTTAAACACCTTAGTCCTCATACTAAGATTATCGGAGTAGAACCTGCAGGTGCAGCATCAATGTACAAGTCGATACAAGCGAATGAGAACACGGCGCTAGATACAGTAGATACGTTTGTAGATGGTGCTGCTGTAAAGAGAGTAGGTGATTTGACCTTCGCTATTTGTAAGGAGAATTTGCACGAAGTGATTTCAGTTGCTGAAGGGAAAGTATGTACGACTATTCTCAAGCTTTACAATGAAGAGGCACTAGTAGTAGAACCTGCAGGAGCCTTGAGTATTGCCGCTTTAGATCTCTATAAGGATAAGTTAGTCGGGAAGAAAGTAGTCTGTGTAGTCAGTGGAAGTAATAATGATATAACGAGAACGGAAGAAATCAAAGAGCGTTCGCTGTTATACGAGGGATTAAAGCATTACTTTATTATCAACTTTCCACAACGACCAGGAGCACTTAAAGAGTTCTTGAATGAAGTATTAGGGGAGTGTGATGATATTACTTACTTTCAGTTTTCGAAGAAGAACAATCGAGAGCGCGGACCTGCTGTGGTAGGAATAGAATTAGCAGATAGATTAGACTATGATCTCTTAGTGGATAAGCTAGAGAAACGCAAGTTTAGTTATCAATATTTAAATGATAACGAAGCACTATTTACACATCTTGTTGGTTAATCCCTGATTAAGCATTAGCCAAATACTGCAAAGTATTTCTACTTCATATCTCTTTCCTTTCTTCTAAAACCATACTACTGTATGCTTTTAAAATAAGTTCAGAGCTATTTTGTAAAATTACTTTTCGTTTATATGTCTATCGCTTAATCTGGGGTAATCAAGTAATAAAAAAGGTTTTACAGAGATGTAAAACCTTTTTTATTACTTGATAGTATCTCGTTACCTGTTTAGTAACAAGGAGAATGGATTAAGGGGCATTTTGAGTTGTTTGTAATTAATATTTTCATTTTGAGAATGATTGTAAAACAGCTTTTTTATAAAAAAAACAGCTTATTGGTACTTATTACTCTTTGTTAAAATTTTAACACATACTGGCTTTTTGAAGGTTTTAGAAGTGCTGTAAACTCAGTGATAGCGTGATTTGTGAGGGATTTGTTTGAGAGTTGTTCGGGGATTGTTCGGAACTTCTTCGGAAAATAGGGGGTATTTGCGAACAAGCCCTGAACAAACTACAAGTGAGACTGCAAGAATGCTGGGTTTTGTGTGTTTTTTGATGTTAAATCAAGTGTTAAAATTGGTGGTAGTGAATTTTTGAAATTGACTTTTTTACCTCGTTAAATGTAGAAAATTGAGGTTGTTGTTTGCGTAAGGATATGTAAATTTTGAGAATACATATACAGTGTAAGTATTTGTATATATGACAAATATACGAATTATGATGATAAGTTTATAGAGGGTGTATTGATAAAAAAATACTTGTTAAGTTTTCGGTTGTATGTGGAGCATTGTGCCTATTAGATTTGTAGAAAATAATTAGAGATGACAGATTACATAAAATTTAAAGAATTGCATTATACAGAGACACCTTTAATGCTTGGCAATGTTTGGAATGTACAGAGTGCACGAGTTTTTGAACAATTAGGATTTAAGGCAATAGGTACTTCTAGTGCTGCTATGGCTCACTCATTAGGTTATGCTGATGGAGAGGAGATGCCTTTTAAGGATTTATTATTCTTAGTGAGTCGTATTCGAAACTGTGTATCCTTGCCCTTGACAGTTGATATAGAAGGAGGTTATGGCAATACCGTAGAAGAAGTGTTTTGTAATATCCGAGCGTTATCTCTTTTGGGAGTAGTTGGGATTAATATAGAAGATTCTTATGTATATAACAATACTCGTATACAAAAAGGAAAAGATGACTTTACAGTGTTTCTAAGGGGTGTTCTCAATAGAATTAAAGAAGAAGGAATTGAACTCTTTGTCAATGTGAGATGTGATTCATTCTTGTTACAACCTTCTGCTTTAGAGGATGCTATTAGTAGGATAAAAAGCTATCAATTACCAGGTGTGGATGGAATGTTTTTACCTGGATTAACTAGTATAGAGGATATTAAAGAAATAAAAAAGGTATTAGAGATTCCTCTAAATATAATGGTTCTTCCTAATTTGCCTAGTTTAGATAGGCTAAGTAATGTAGGTAGAGTAAGTATGGGTAACTTTCAAAATGATTATATTTATACCTCTTTATCTGAGCTCAATACCGAGATATTAAACAAACAATCCTTTAAAATGCTATTTGCTAAAGAATGAATTTGACTAAAGAGATTATGTATAAAGCTATCCTTGAGAAGGATACTTGTTTTGAAGGTGTGTTCTTTACAGCTGTGATAACCACAGGTATATTCTGTCGCCCCTCTTGTACTGCTCGTAAACCTAAGATAGAAAATGTAGAGTTCTTTACCTCTGTAAAAAAGTGTATGGATAAGGGGTATCGTCCTTGTAAAGTATGTAAACCACTAAACTACTTAAATGAAACTCCTGATGAGATTAGAGTTATCTTAGAAGAGTTGCGTCAAGATTCGTCCTTAAAGCTAAAAGATGTAGATTTAAAGAAACGCGGTATAGAACCTAGTCATATAAGAAGATGGTTCTTAAAGCATCACGGAGTTACCTTTCATGCTTATCAACGTACAATGCGTATTAACTCTGCTTATAAGAAGATAGTGGAGGGAGAGAGCATAGGGCATACCGCTTATGATATGGGGTATGAATCTTTAAGCGGTTTCGGCGAATCCTTTAAGAATGCAATAGGAGTATCTCCTAAGTTTGGCAAACAGCAGTCTATAATAGATCTACAACAAATAGAAACCCCATTAGGAACGATAGTAGTCTGTGCTACAGCTAAAGGAATTTGCCTTTTAGAGTTTGCGGATATTACAGGATTAGAAAAAGAGTTTAGTAGGCTTAGTAAACAAAAGCAAGCTGTAATATTACAAGGAGAGAATAGTCATATCACTCAGCTTCAAAAAGAGTTGGCAGTTTATTTTAGTGGAGAGTGCTCTGTATTTACAGTTGCTCTAGATCTTATGGGGACTGAGTTTCAACAGAAAGTATGGAATGGACTTTTATCCGTTCCTTACGGAGAGATTAGAACATATAAAGAACAATCAGAATATCTAAAAATACCTAAGAGTATCCGTGCAGTAGCTAATGCTAATGGGATGAACAGAATAGCTATATTAATACCTTGCCATCGAATTATAGGTTCAGATAGTGGTCTGACAGGATATAGAGGAGGAATATGGAGAAAGAAGTATCTATTAGACTTAGAAAATAGAAATATGAAACATCAATTAGCCTTAAACTTAGAGTAACTAAGTTAGTATTTTACTAAATCTATAAAAGGGTTAAAACTACCTTTTGTTAATTGAATTCCTTAAATAATTAGTGAATTTAACGATTATATAGTTGGTCACTAAACCCTTTGTTTATCTAGTGTTAAAAGAAAGTTGAGTAGTCTAATATGTCTTGATTTTACTAGCTAAATGAGGTTTGTTATTTTATATTAGAGCCTTGTTAATTTTGTTAAAATAGAAGAGATGAAGAATTTATACTTTTTGTTTGTAAGTAGTT
>JBOFGJ010000643.1:0-2206 GCA_051649065.1 Flavobacterium sp.
ATAGGAGCCGGATTACTATTAGTAAGCAAACAATAAGATGACTATAAAGAAAAAAGCGTGAAATAATTCACGCTTTTTTCTTTCATTTTATTCTGGTATAACTAATTTATCTTGTTTATACTCTCCTAATACTTTTAAGTATCTAGTAGCCTTAGTTACTTCTTCCATCGCCTTATAATACTTATCATAATCTTCATTGACTAAAACAACACCTGCGTGAAATGAGTACTGGAATACACTTCCTGATAGAGGGACAGACTGTATCTTACTCAAGTTTAAATCATGAGATGCCAGTATCTCTAATACTCTATTTAGGCTTCCTTTTTGATGATCCGTATAAAAATACAATGAAGCTTTATTAAACCCTTCTACCTTCTTCGGTTCTCTACTTAACAAGAAAAATCGTGTATAGTTATCATATACGTCGTGGATATTCTCTGCTAAGATCTCTAGATTGTACATCTCTGCGGCTAATGAAGATCCGATAGATGCCACTCCTGTCAACTGATTCTGTTGGATATTGCGTGCGCAAGTTGCGGTATCATCCATCGCTAATCGCTTCCAATCTGTATACTGATCTAAGAAATTCTCACACTGCAATAGAGCCATCGGATGTGTGCGAACTTCAGAAATATCTTCTAACTTTTGTCCTTTTAAGGCTAACAAATGATGTCTAATCGGCAGGGCTATCTCCCCCCAAATATACAAGTCATTCTTAGTCAACAAGGAATAATTAGGCAATATCGATCCTGCTATAGAGTTCTCTATAGCCATCATACCATAATCTACTTCTTTACTTACTACTTGTTTTACTAACGAATTAAAAGTAGGACTATCTACTATCTCTACTTGTTCTGGATTAAAGAACTTCTCCACTGCTTCGTGGTGAAAAGATCCTTTAATTCCCTGAATGACTACTGACTTCATATTCTAAATAATTTATTGGCTTGTGGTCTCACTTCAAGTGAACTATCAAAGTTATAAGTTTCTGATTATTATCAAAGGTTTTATGTGGGGTTATTTTGATAGTTTGCGATTGACTGTTTACAGTGAACGGGTTTTAACTTGCGTTTAAACCCAGAATCAGCATTAGCCAAATACTACAAAGTAATTTTACTTTATAGTTCTTTCATTAGCTCTATAACCATACTCATAGTATGCTGAAATCAAATTCAGACCTATTTTGTATAATTGCTTTTCATTTATCTGTCTATCGCTTATTTTGGGATAATTATAGTTTACATTATCTTTATAAAAACATTTTTAAACTATGAACATCAGTATTAGACCATATCAAAAAACTGATAAACAAAAACTCTTAGATATCTTACAACTCAATGTCCCAACTTATTTTGCACAAGATGAAGTAAGTGATTTAGCAGAGTACTTAGACAACCACCTAGACTTGTACTTCGTCGCTATAGATAATAATAGAATCATCGGAGCAGCAGGGGTCAATAGAGATTTTGATAAAGAATCAGCAGCACTAAGTTGGGGATTCTTACATCCTGACTATCACCGCAAAGGTGCTGGATCGCTACTGCTAAAACACCGATTAGAGATACTAACACAAGATAAGAGAATCAAAACCATACAAGTACGCACCTCACAGGTAGTCTATAAGTTCTTTGAGAAACACAACTTCAACGTAATCGAAGTTCAAAAGGACTACTGGGCTCCGGGGCTAGATATGTATTTCATGCGTTATCATTCGTAATTATGCGTTAAAAAATAAGCTGTTTAAAAATCGTTTTGTACTTTCACATTAATTTAAAACTCAACTCACTATGAAAAAGTTATTGGCAATAGCTACTGTTTTAGCTTTCGTACCAACATTTGCAAATACACACCTTACAAATATTAATACCAAAACACCCATTATGACACAAGCCCCAAAAGACAAAAAGAGTATTTACCAATTTAAAGTAACTGACCTTTCAGGTAATGAATTTGACTTCGCTACACTTAAAGGGAAGAAAATAATGATCGTAAATACAGCTTCTGAATGTGGATTAACTCCTCAATACAAACAACTTCAAAATATGTATAACGAGTTCGGAGGAGACAACTTCGTTATCGTTGGTTTCCCTGCTAATAACTTTGGATCACAAGAACCAGGTAGCAATGACGAAATCGCCACTTTCTGTGAGCAAAACTACGGTGTATCATTCCCAATGATGAGCAAAATATCTGTAAAAGGAGCAGA
>JBOFGJ010000644.1:0-1891 GCA_051649065.1 Flavobacterium sp.
ACCTAGATTAAGCATTAGCTAAATACTGCAAAGTATTTCTACTTCATATCTCTTTCATTTCTTCTAAAACCATACTACAGTATGCTTTTAAAATAAATTCAGAGCTATTTTGTATAATTCCTTATCGTTTATATGTCTATCGCTTAATCTGGGTTAAAAAAGCTGATGTATAGTATATTACAAATTTAAAATCACTATATTTAGGAGACTTTTTTAAACTTCTGGCTTATGGACACCACATCAACTAATAAGACCGCTGTTATATATCCTTTTTTAGATAAAGGGGGAATGTATGGCTATTGTAATCAAGACAAACAGATAGTGATTAGTCAACAGTATGCTGACGGAGAATTGTTCACTAAGTCAGGTTATGCCGTAGTAAGAGATAAGCTAGGGTATAGTGGAGTAATTGATTTAGATAATAAGGAAGTATTGAAGTGTAAATATGACAAAATAGAACTCTATGAGGTAGGTGGGTTTACTTTAGCTTTAACGGTGCATGCTTATCATGTACATAGTCATTTTTGGAAGTGGAAGTTTCTTCCTAATTTTAGTTTTATGGGGACCTCTACTTCTCTAAAGCCTTTAATGGGGACTGAAGTAATCAGAGAGAAAACAATGGTACTTGTATTAGATACTAAACAAGTATTAGAAACAAAAACAGCCACTAGAGAAGTTGTCTATAGTGGTACTACTTCGATTAAGATTAATCAGATAGGATCTAAGTTGATACAGGTAGGTGATGATTTATACTTTGCTAAAAAGGACAGATTAAAACGCATAGTTAAAAAGGTCGTAAGTACTTATGACAATGGATTGCGTTGGGTAAGAAAGGTAAATGATGAGGAAGTAAGAGTATATAACCTGAAAGGTAAACGTATAAAGTCTTATGAGATTATTCCTCAGCCTATCTTTCCGATTACATATAAAGGTAAAGAGTATAAAGTACGTATGCACACTGAGAATTCTCACCTAATGGCAAAACCTATTATCTGTAGAGATACGACTGGTAATGGACGTTATTATGTGAATTATGAGTTTGATATGTATATACCTGTACACTTAAAAGTAATCAATATTAAAGGAGAGCGTACTATACAGAATATTTGGCAGAATGTAGTTAATATATATCCTGTGGCATCTCAACAATTCTTTGTAATAGAAGTAGCTCCTTTAGAGGAAGGTAATAAAATGAATGATTATTATGTATTGACTAAGCACGGAGTTCTAAAAGATTGTTTAGACAAGCCTAGTGATTACTCTATCACTTCTTATTATAATGAAGTGATTTGGCCAGCTAAAGAGTTACTAATTGATGAGAAAGATATTCCTCAAGGATTTTTATTAGAAAAGATTAAAACAATAAATAGTCTGAGAGAACCTATGTATTTTGTTTCTATTAAGAAGGATCAGATTAGCAAAGTAGGAGTATGGAATGTGGATTTACGTCAGTGGGTACTACCTCCTGATTTTTCTTCCTTGCGATTGATGCGAAATAATAAGTATTGTATCTTTCAGTTAGAAGAGGGGGGGCTGTACGGTATTTTAGATATGAATGTTGGTGCTATAGTATATGACCCTGTTTTTAAGCATGTGAGAGATGGAGGCGATTATTTAGCTGAGATAGAATTAGAAAGAGAAGAAAAAGAAGTGAAGAATGAGTATAATTGTTTTTATTTAAATTTAGCCAATGGAGAAGAATTCCATCCTGGTCAAGATATTTTAGAATATAAAAGAGTAACATCTCTGTAATAATATCATAGTCTTAAACAAAAAGTCTATATAGTTACGACTATATAGACTTTTTGTTTAATCCAGAATAAGCTATAGACAGATACTATAAAGTAGAATGACTTTGTAGTATTTGGCTAATGTTGATGCTGGGTTTAAA
>JBOFGJ010000645.1:0-1258 GCA_051649065.1 Flavobacterium sp.
GAGGTTGGAGTAATTAGTCTTCTAACCGCACCCTATAGGTATTGAAACAACGTAGCGTTAAGGGGTACTATTGTAGAATCTTTACTTCTAACCGCACCATATAGGTATTGAAACAGTATTTAACCACGAACTAAACTACCTTAGTGAACTTCTAACCGCACCATATAGGTATTGAAACTAGTGTTTATAACGTCTTTTACAGCCGCTATACCTGCTTCTAACCGCACCATATAGGTATTGAAACAACTTATCTACTGTTTTAAACTCTAAAACCTTTGGCTTCTAACCGCACCATATAGGTATTGAAACGAAGATAGTGAAATACTATTAACTGAAGATGGAATTCTTCTAACCGCACCATATAGGTATTGAAACTTGTCAGTATTATTGCTTAGTACTATATTGTCGTTACTTCTAACCGCACCATATAGGTATTGAAACGATTAGAGCAGTTGATGAAGCCACTCGTAACTACAGCTTCTAACCGCACCATATAGGTATTGAAACATACGCTTCTAAAATGGAGTTTGACGCTGAAAAGCTTCTAACCGCACCATATAGGTATTGAAACCTGAAATTGAGTCTTGATTACAAAGTTGATAAAGAACTTCTAACCGCACCATATAGGTATTGAAACATATCTAATGTACCATTTAACGCATCCCATTGCATTCTTCTAACCGCACCATATAGGTATTGAAACTAAGCCTAGCGATCTATTTACACTGTTTGAATTGTTCTTCTAACCGCACCATATAGGTATTGAAACGGCAAATGTATAAATTCTGTTTTATCTATTTCTACTTCTAACCGCACCATATAGGTATTGAAACTCTATAACAAGCTTTCTATTTTTTGCCATCTATAATCTTCTAACCGCACCATATAGGTATTGAAATTGTTTACCAATTTTTCTAACTACTCCTAACCCATACTTCTAACCGCACCATATAGGTATTGAAATAGTTTACATGGGGAACTATCTATGATATGCTAATGCCTTCTAACCGCACCATATAGGTATTGAAATCTAGGTATAAAAATAATAGGCTTAAAACGATCCACCTTCTAACCGCACCATATAGGTATTGAAATCATAAGTAAACCCACGCACAGGAAGCACCTGTTTAGTTCTAACCGCACCATATAGGTATTGAAATCGTATGGAAGCCTTAGCAGTAGAAACCCCACCTTCTTCTAACCGCACCATATAGGTATTGAAATTCGTTATCTACTTTCTTATTTATCTTTAAAGGTT